>NZ_DJBA01000028.1:0-84877 GCF_002435615.1 Clostridium sp. UBA5988
TAATTTTCTTGTAAAGTGGTGTTTATATTAAAGAATTAAATATATTTCAATGGAACAATGCACAAAATATGTATATAAAGTAATAATATGGTAACATAATTAAGCTAAATTTTCAACTTATAAAAAGTTTCTGAAAAATCAAAATTTATTGTAGATAAATGGAATTGAAAACGTTATAATATTTATTAAATAGCAAATTTTAAAAGATACAGTAGAAAAGGAGAGAATAATCAAATGAAATTAGGGGATTACTTATGGGGAGGTTTATTACTTTTATGGGCTGTAGTTTTAGTAGTTCCAGCTACTAGAGAAGTATTTATGGCTATGACACAAGCATATCCATATATAAGTGGCTTTTTAAAATTCTTTGTTTTAGCTACCATGGGAGATATGTTAGGAGCTAGAATTTTATATGGACAGTGGCAAAAGACTAAAGGAATAATTTTTAAAGCAATTATATGGGGAATCGTTGGAATGATGATAACTTTAGCCTTTACATTATATTCAGAAGGAGTGTTGGCTGCACAAAACATAGGCAGATTACCTTTCCATGGTTCAAAATTTGGACATGCATTTTTAACAAGTGTTATGATGAATATTACTTTTGCACCATTTATGTTTTTATTTCATAAATTTAGTGATTTATATATTGATGTTAAATACAGAGGTATGAAAAAGGTAACTATAAATGATTTGGTTAAAGAAGTTGATTTTAATATGCTCATAGGGTTTAGTATGTTAAAAACAATTCCATTTTTCTGGATTCCATGTCATACCCTTGTATTTTTAATGCCACCACAGTATAGAGTAGTTGCTTCGGCTTTCTTATCAATAGCTTTAGGTCTTATGATGGCTATAGCCAAAAAGTCTAAAAAAACTATAGTTAATGAACAAGAGGTCATAGGATAGTACAAGAAGGAGGAGTTTAATGGCAACTTGGATAGCTCATCTTAGAATTGCAGAAAATATATTAAAGAATATGGATGATTTAGATTCTATAGCATTTATACTTGGAAATGTTGGTCCAGATTCTGGAGTTCCCAATGAAGATTGGAGTAGCTTCAATCCACCAAAAAAAATTACTCATTGGATTAATGAAGAAAATAATATAGATGCAGAGAGGTTTTTTGATAAGTATATAAAAAATAATTTCATGGAATATTCAAAATATGCTTATGTCCTTGGATATTATATACACTTGCTTACAGATATTGAATGGTCTAAGTTTTTCAATGAAAAAAAGAATAATGCTCTATATAATAAAAAATTAAAAGAGGATGCAGGTTTTATCTGGACCATAAAAAAAGATTGGTATGGATTAGATTTTTTATATTTAGAAAAAAATCCTAATTTTATTTTTCATACTATATTCAAAAATATAGTAGAGGTACCGGATTATATAGACTATTTTCCTAAAGGGGCCTTAATGAAGCAAGTTAAGTATATAACAGAATATTATTTAGGAGATAATGAAGAGACTAAGGAAAATTTTATATATCTTAATGAAGAAGAAATGGATAAGTTTATTGATGAGACTTCTAAAAAGATATTTAGTATTTTAAAAGGGAAAATTGAATACAAATAAAGTAAGATATATAAGGGATAAGAACTATACATATGATTTTATGTTATAGTTCTTTTATTTTTGCATTCCTTTATGAATATAAGAGCAAATTTTTTATGAAGAATGAGTTAATTATATATATTCAGTAAGGATACTTATTGCATCAATTATTAAAATGGCTTATAATAAAAATAAACTTTGATTGTCAAAGTATTTGAAATTCAAAGTAAAATATCTTAATTTGAAAGGTAGTGTTTTTATGAATATAAAAGGTCTTAAGATAGGAAATATATATGTACCTATGCCTATAATTCAAGGTGGAATGGGAATAGGAGTTTCTAGATCAAAACTTGCATCGGCAGTAACTAATGAAGGAGGAATAGGAGTTATATCTGCAGCGCAAGTAGGATATGATGAAGATGACTTTGAAAGTAATAATTTGGCGGCTAACATTAGAGCTTTAAAAAATCAAATTTTATTAGCAAAAAAAGCTACTGATGGAGGAGTTATAGGAGTTAATATAATGGTTGCTATGAATAATTATAAAGAGCATGTTAAGGCAGCCATAGAAGGTGGTGCGGATATTATTATTTCAGGAGCTGGAATACCAATGGAATTACCAAAATTAATCAAAGGGTTTTCAGTAAAGATTGCACCAATAGTATCTTCTTTAAAGTCAGCTAAAGTTATTATGAAGCTTTGGGATAGACATGATAAAGTAGCCCCTGACATGGTTATAGTCGAAGGACCAAGAGCAGGAGGGCATTTAGGATTTAAAAAGGAAAATATAAATATGACTGAAGAAGACTTTGATAAAGAAGTAGTAGATATAATTAATGAAACTAAAATTTATGGAGAAAAGTATAATAAGGAAATTCCAGTAGTAGTGGCTGGAGGTATATATGATGGAAAAGACATAGCTAAATACTTAAAACTAGGAGCGGATGGAGTTCAAATGGCAACTAGATTTGTAGCAACAGTAGAATGTGATGCATCAGAAAATTTTAAGAAGGCTTATGTTGATTCAAAAGAAGAGGATATAGTTATAGTAGATAGTCCTGTAGGGTTACCAGGAAGAGCTATATGTAATCCCTTTGTAGAGAATACTTTTAAAGGAAAATTGAAGGTGGAAAAATGCTATAGATGTATATCTCACTGTAATCCAAAAGAAACTCCTTATTGCATTAGTGAAGCACTAATAAATGGTGTTAAGGGAAATATGGATGAAGCTTTAGTGTTTTGTGGAGACAATGCCCATAGGATAAAAAGTATAGTTACAGTAAAGGAATTAATGGAGGAGTTAAAAGCAGAAATTTTAAAAGCATAAAATCCAGAAATAAATTATAAAGATTAAATTTAGAATTAACAAAAAAATTAAAAATTTTTAATTTAGGTTTTACTAATGATGAAAATATGTAATAATAATATGTATGTTTTATTATTAGGATGAGGTGTAAAGATGAAAATTGGATTTGATCACGAAAAATATCTGGAAGAACAATCAAAATATATTTTAGAGAGAGTTAATAATTATGATAAACTTTATCTAGAGTTTGGGGGAAAACTTTTATTTGATATGCATGCTAAAAGAGTTTTGCCAGGCTTTGATGAAAATGCAAAAATAAAGTTACTTCATAAGCTTAGAGAAAAGGCAGAAATAATTATATGTGTATATGCCGGTGATATTGAAAGAAATAAGATAAGAGGCGATTTTGGAATTACATATGACATGGATGTACTAAGATTAATTGATGATCTTAGAGGATATGATTTACAGGTAAATAGTGTGGTTATAACTCGATATAGTGGTCAACCAGCTACTAATATTTTTATAAATAAATTGGAACGTAGAGGTATTAAAGTTTATAAGCATGAAGCTATTAAAGGTTATCCTACAGAGGTTGATACTATCGTAAGTGATGAGGGCTATGGAAGGAATCCATATATAGAAACTACTAAGCCTATAGTAGTAGTAACAGCACCAGGACCAGGAAGTGGAAAATTAGCTACTTGTTTAAATCAATTATACCATGAGAATAAAAGAGGTAATGCAGTTGGATATTCTAAATTTGAAACTTTCCCTGTATGGAATGTGCCTTTGAAACATCCTTTAAATATTGCCTATGAAGCAGCTACTGTTGATCTTAAAGATGTAAATATGATAGACTCTTTTCACTTTGATGCATACAATGAGGTTGCAGTAAACTATAATAGAGATATTGAGATGTTCCCAGTTATAAAGAGGATTATTGAGAAGATAACTGGAAAAGAATCTATATATAAATCACCAACAGATATGGGAGTTAATAGAGTAGGATTTGGAATTACTGATGATGAAGTTGTTAAGGAAGCTTCTATACAGGAGATAATTAGAAGATACTTTAAAACTAGTGTTGAATATAAAAAAGGATATGTAGATGCAGAGGTTTTCCAAAGAATTAAAATAATTATGGAAAGTTTAAATCTTAAACCAGAGGATAGAAAAGTAGTCATTCCTGCTAGAGAATATTCTAGTAAGCTTAAATTAGAAGCAAACAAAAATGATGCCTGCCCTGTAGTAGCGCTAGAACTTGAAGATGGTACTGTTTTAACAGGTAGAAGTTCAGAACTAATGGATGCATCTTCAGCAGCTATTTTAAATGCAGTAAAGTACCTAGCTAACATATCTGATGAGATTCATTTAATTTCACCAGTGGTATTAGAGCCTATAAAAAGTTTGAAAACCAATGCTTTAGGAAGTAATAATACATCTTTAAATTCAGAAGAAATACTGATTGCCCTTAGCATTTGTGCCGCAACTAATCCTATGGCTCAAGTTGCTTTAGAAAAGCTTATAAAGCTTAAAGGGTGTCAAGCTCACTCTACTACTATTCTAAGTACTGGTGACGAGCAAATATTTAGAAAACTGGGAATAGATGTTACTTGTGATGCTGAGTATCCTTCACAAAATTTATTTTATAATATGTAAAATAGTATAAATAAAGATAAATGAACAGTGTATATGATGATGAATTTAAAATCATGAAATATACACTGTTTTATTTAGAAAAAAATATATTTCGACATCCTAAGTTTTTTATAGAAATTTATAGTATCTATGGTATATAATATATATAGTAGTAATTAGAAATTTAAATGTGATTTAGGAGGGAACATGGTTAAGAATAAAAGAAATTTTATTTTGAATGATAACTTATACAAAGTAATAGGTGTCTTAGCAATTCCTATTATGATAAATAATTTAATACAAACACTATATAATTTAGTTGATGGTTTATGGGTAAGTAAAATTGGATCAGTAGAATTTGCAGCTACAGGGTTTGTTTGGCCAGTTAATTTTTTATTTATATCTATCGGAATGGGTTTATCTATAGCTGGTACATCTATAATTTCACAATTTATTGGAGCTGATAAATATGAAGAAGCTAATAAGTATGCAAGTCAACTTATTGTAGTATCTTTTTTATCTTCAATACTATTTGCTATAGTAGGATATATAATATCTCCCTTTGTTGTAAGAATAATGGGAGGGACAGGGGAACTCGCAAGAAATAGTATAATATATTTAAGAATTACCTTCTTAGATATGCCTTTTATGTTTTTATTTTTTAATTTTAACTCCATAATGAATGCAGAGGGAAATACAGTATTTCCAACTGTTCTTAGTGCAATTAGTGCAGTTTTTAATATGATTTTAGATCCAATATTTATATTTACATTTAATATGGGAATCGCAGGAGCAGCTATAGCAACTCTATTGTCAAAGGCTATTTTAGCAACAGCTGGAATTTATGTATTAATGAGAAAATCATCTAAGGTAAGACCTTCTTTTAGGAACTTTAGATTTAATGGGGAAATAATTAAGAAAATCATATCAGTTGCTCTACCATCATCTATTGGACAATCTGGTTCAGCCTTAGGATTTATGGCTTTAAATGGCTTTATAGTATCCTATGGCACAGCTACACTAGCAGCTTTTGCTATGGTAAATAGAATTACATCTCTTGTGAGTCAACCGGCTATGGGAATTGGAGCAGCTCTTACGTCTATTATAGGTCAAAACCTAGGGTGTAACCAATTAAAAAGAGCTAAGGAAGCCTTTGCAAAGGCTATAAAGCTTACCATAGGTTTCTCAGCTTTAGGGTTAATTGTCTTATTAGCTTTTGATAAACAAATTATAGGTTTCTTTATGCAGTCTAAGGACGACATGATGGTAATTTCAGAGGGTATAACATATTTACAATATATAGCATGGTCTATGCCACTTATGGGTATATTCAGTGTATTGCAGGGTGTATTTCAGGGATCTGGTCATACTAGATATTCTATGGAGATGGAAGTGGGAAGACTTTGGTTTGTGAGACTTCCTATGATATTAATATTTAAAAACTTTACTAACATAGGTTCTGTAGGTATATGGTTTTCTATGAGTTTTAGTAATCTTATAATATGTATTTTTGGATATATAATGTATCGCAAAGGAGC
This sequence comes from Clostridium sp. UBA5988, assembly GCF_002435615.1. NCBI lineage: Bacteria > Bacillati > Bacillota > Clostridia > Eubacteriales > Clostridiaceae > Clostridium > Clostridium sp. UBA5988. The sequence continues at coordinate 6,050 of NZ_DJBA01000028.1, forward strand.
CTGGGAGAAAAATATAATTCATCATAAGGATTGCAGAGAATTGAAAGAGGCAAATTAAAGGAATCTATGGGATGAAATCAGAATTAATGTTAAAAAATACACATGGGATAAATAATTATCCTATGTGTATTTAATATATATTATTGTTTTATACTTATCTATATTATTGATAGTGTTTTAGAAGTTAATCATTTTCATAAAATTTTGTGCATTGAGCACGGCGAAAGGAATGAATGTTATTATGGATGAGATTTTAGTTGAAGAATATAGGGGAGAACTTTTAGAATGTGTACATAGAGGATATATATGTTGTGTAAATGAAGATGGACAGGTTGTTTACTCTATAGGTGATCCTGAATTTGTAACTTATATGAGATCATCAGCAAAACCAATACAAGCTATTCCATTAATAAAGAGAGGCATTGATACAAAGTATAATCTTAGTGATAAAGAAATTACAGTTATGACTGGCTCTCATAGGGCAGAACTATTTCATGTTACGGCATTAGAATCTATAATGGATAAAGTCCAGATAGCTGAAGATGAACTTATATGTTTACCTACATATCCATTATCAATGAATGCTAAAGAAGAAGTACTAAGAAATGGTGGAGAAAAGAGGCGAATTTATCACAACTGTTCAGGAAAACATATGGGAATTTTAACTTTATGCACTGATATGAACTGTGATAAAAGGGAATATTGGAATATTAATAGCCCAGCACAACAGGAAATTCTTTCTCATATTTCAATGATGTCTGAATATCCAAGAGAACAGATAAAAATTGGTACAGATGGATGTGGAGTTCCTGTATTTGCAATGCCTATGAAAAATTTAGCCATGGCTTATATGAAGATGGCATGTCCTAACACTATTACGGATGGGTTAACACGAGATGCAGTAATAAAGCTTACTAAATTAATGAATGAAAATTATGAGATGGTTTCCGGTACTGATTTAATATGCTCATTACTATTAATGGATAATAATATAGTGGCAAAGGGTGGAGCAAAAGGAGTATATTGTTTTGGACTTAGAGATGAAAGACTTGGATTTTCAATTAAGATAATAGATGGATCAGAAGAGGAATGGCCGCTAATTGTAGCATCTATATTAGAGCAGATTAATTATAAAAATAAAGATACTATAGATAGACTAAAAAGGGTATTTCCAAGGGTTATTGTTAATGATAATAATAAAGAAGTAGGAGAAAGTATTGTAAGATTTAAGCTATAGCAGATCAACCTATTTCTAATATTAAGATTACTTAGATAGTTATATATTAATATGTAATTATTTGCAGGAAGTATATTACATATTAAAAGGTTGAGATGGAGGTAATTAATAATGAAAGAAAATGTTTTAGTAGAGATATGTTGTGGTTCACTAGAAGATGTTATAATAGCTAAAAAAGCTGGAGCCCATAGGGTAGAGTTAAATTCAAATATGTTTTTGGGGGGAATAACCCCATCAATAGGTACTATTGAAGAAGCTAAAAAATTAGTAGATATTCCTATTATGGTAATGATAAGACCGAGAGGAGCTGGATTTTGTTATTCTGAATATGAAATTAAAACCATGGAACGAGATATGAAAGCAGCAATTAAAGCTGGTGCTGATGGTATAGTATTTGGAGCATTACGGGAAGATGGTACTCTTGATGTAGAATTATGCAAAAGGTTTATGGATATTATAGGAGATAGAGAAGCTATATTCCATCGTGCCTTTGATGTAGTGAAAGACCCCTTTAAAGTATTGGATACTTTAGATGATTTAGGTATAAAAAGAATTCTTACTAAGGGACAAAAAAACACAGTAGAAGATGGAGCAGAATTTTTAAAAGAGTTGATAAAGTATAGTAAGGGAAAAATTGAAATACTTCCAGGGGGGGTAAGACCTCATAATGTAAAATGGATGATCGAAAATATGAAGTTTAATCAGCTTCATGTAGCTTCTTTTACTAGAAGAAAAGATAAATCAACCCAATGCAATCCAGAAGTTTACTTTGGAAGTCCTCTAAATCCAAAAGAGATTGACTATGATATAGCTAATTACGAATATTTAAAAGAAATGTGTGAGAATATAAAAACTATTACTAAAGCTAATTGTATAAAATAGATAAAAATTATTTTTAATAAAGGTTGTTTCATATTAAATTTGAGACAACCTCTTTTTGTTAATTTAACCTTTAAAATAATAGTATACCTTTATAAATAAGAGCACAATATATATTAAGATAATTAACTATTTATATAAGGAGGATTAGTAATGAGGAAACTAAAATATTCTTCTGTAGTTGTGCTTATACTTATATGTATATTTTATACTTTCAATTTAGCTTTAGCTGAAGACGATATGGAATCTACTGACAAGGAATACTTAAAAAAAGTAGTATATCTAACTTTTGATGATGGACCTACCAATAATACTTTAAAGATACTGAAGATTTTAGAAGAAGAAAATGTTAAAGCTACATTTTTTGTTATAGGAGAACTAGCTAAAGAAAATTCTGATATATTAAAGCAAGTTGAAGGACAAGGGCATGAAATATGTATACATACTTATAATCATAAGAACTGCATCTATTCAAGTAAGGAAGAATATTTAGAAGATTATAATAAAGCTAATAAAGCTATAACAGATGTCCTTGGTCATGAACCTTCAAAATTCATGAGAATGCCTGGAGGGTCTAGCACTACCATTGGAGATAAGGGAACTGTTAGAGCTATTAGAAATGAATTATGTGATGAGGGATTGTACTATGTGGATTGGAATATATCTATTGAGGATGCTCTTTCTACAAATGTGCCTGTAGAAAAACTTTTATCTACCTTTAAAAAGGAGCTTAAAAAAACTTTTATAGATCCCAATACTGCTATAGTACTCATGCATGATGGGGCCTCAAATTCTACAACACCTAAGGCGCTTCCTTATATAATAAAATATTTTAAGGATAATGACTACGAATTTAAGAATTTTGGAGATATATCTGAGGAAGAATTATCTCACCTTTTGAATCAAAGACAGATTAATAAATATAATCAACCAAAGCAAACGGATGCTTCAAATTAAGAATCTAATCCTTTAAAAATAATAATTACTTTACATGCATAAGTATTATACTTGATTTAATTTGACAAAGGGTTAAAGGTATGTAATATTTATGTATATAATTAATATTTTTGTATAGTTAAAATATTAATTGGAATGATTTTATTTGTAATGAAAATTTATAATTAAAATAAAGTATGTGTAGTATAGTCACAAATTATTTTATTAAGGATGTAGATATTTATGAGTAGTATTTTAAAGAATTTAGATGATGGAAAAGAAAAATCTATAAGAGAAATAGTTCTTAAAGAGCTTCGAACAGCTATATTTACAGGAGATATAAACCCGGGAGATAGATTGATAGAAAATAATATTGCTACAGCTATGGGTGTCAGTAGAACCCCAGTTAGAGAGGCACTAAGACAGTTAGAAAGTGAAGGCTTGGCTGTGAATATCCCTAGAAAAGGCACTATAGTCAAGGGGATTTGTATTGAGGATGCTATAGAGATATATGATATTCGCGAAGTTTTAGAGGGCCTTGCAGTAAGGGGAGCATGTATGCATATTTCTCGAATTGAAATAAGAGAATTGAGAGAAATCATAGAAAATATGAAAAAACTTATTGATACTAATGAAGAAAAGGAATATGTAGAAGTTCACAATAGATTTAATAAAATAATTTTAGATGCTTGTCATAATAAAAGGCTAATATCACAAATGGAATATATATATGAATACTTACAGAGCCTAAGAAAGATTAGTTTAATGACAAAAGAAAGGAAATTAGATGCACTTAAAGAGCATATAGAAATTGTAGATGCTATAGAAGTTGGAGATGAGCAACTTGCTGAAGAAAGAGCAAGAGATCATGTTACACGTGCTAAAAAATCTTTTCAAAATGCAGTGGTTAAATAGTAGTTTATAAACGATTATCTATAAAACATAAAGAATTGTTAATACTAAAATTGTATTAACAATTCTTTTTTTATGCTTTATAGCAAGTTTAAAATTACGAAAATTTTTAAAAAAATATTCAATTTTCTATTGATTTTTATAAACGAATTGTATACACTATAAACAAGATGTATACAATTCGTTTATAAAGTATGAAAAGGGATACAAAACTATTGAATATTTTTAATCAGGAGGCGTAAATATGGAACTTAAAACAGTAGCTAGTGCTGGCACATTGGAATCCAGTGATATTCAAATTATAATTGAACCCTCAACTGCTGGAATAGAAATTACTCTAGAAAGTACTGTTAAAGCACAATTTGGAGAGGAAATAGAAGCAGTTATCAAAGAAACTCTTAAATCCTTGGGAGTAGAAAATGCAAAGGTGTTTGCTAATGATAAAGGTGCAATCAACCCTGTAATAAAAAGTAGAGTTCAGACTGCAGTTCATAGATCAGCTGAAAATAAGGAATATAAATGGATGTAAGGGGAGATTAAGATGAAACTAAGACGTTCGATGCTATTTGTTCCTGGAAATAATCCAGGAATCATAAGAGATGTACACATATACAAACCTGATTCAGTAATGTTTGACTTAGAAGATGCAATTGCTATATCAGAAAAGGATTCTGCAAGATTTTTAGTTCACAATATGTTAAAAAATCTAGGAGATTACTATAAAGAACTGGGTATAGAAACGGTGGTTCGTATCAATGGTTTAGATACAGAATTTTGGCAAGAAGATTTAGCAGCAATAGTTACAGGTGGGGTTGAAGTTGTAAGAATTCCTAAAACTGAAACTGTAGAAGATGTTATGACTGTAGATAGAGAAATAGAAAAAATAGAGAAGGCTTGTGGAAGAGAAATTGGTTCAACAAAGATAATGGTAGCCATTGAATCGGCTTTAGGAGTTATGCATGCCTTTGAAATAGCAAAATCTCCAACTAAAAGGTTAATAGGTATGGCTTTAAGTGGTGAGGATTTTGTAACTAGTATGAAGACAACAAGAACTCCAGAGGGAGATGAGCTTTATGTGGCAAGAGGAATGATTGCTATGGCAGGAAGAGCTTGTGGACTCGAAGTGTTAGATACCGTTTATTCAGATGTAAATAACGATGAAGGATTCCTGAAAGAAGCTAATCTTATTAAGAGAATGGGATTTGGCGGTAAGTCATTAATTCACCCAAGACAAGTTGAGCTTATACACAATGTATATACTCCTAGTGAAAAAGAAATAGTTAAAGCTAAAAAGATAGTGGATGCTACAGCAGAAGCTTTACGTGAAAATAAGGGAGTATTTACTGTAGACGGTAAAATGGTAGATAAACCAATTATAGAGAGAGCTCAAAGAGTTTTAGAACTTGCTAAAGCAGCGGGGGTTTTAGTTGGAGGTGAAGATAATGAATAATAGAATAAGCAAAGAATTATTAAATAGCATACCAGGATATGAGAATAGAATGGTTTATGAAGCTCCCTTTATTAATCAACCAAAGGGAACTATGGTTGAAAGTGATAGTGAAAATTTAAAAGAGCAAGTAAAAAGAACTAAAGTAGTAGAATCTATAAAAGTTGCTATAGAAAAATGTGATATTAAAGATGGGATGACTATTTCTTTCCATCATCACTTTAGAGCTGGAGATAAGCTTTTAATGATGGTAGTAGATACATTAGCAGAAATGGGTATTAAAAATTTAAGAGTAGCATCAAGTTCTTTAACAAGTGCTCATGATGGACTTGTAGCACATATAGAAAATGGTGTTGTAAATAGAATTGAAAGCAGTGGTCTTAGAGGAAAACTTGCGGCTGCAATATCTGAAGGAATTCTAGGTGAGAATCCAGCAGTTATTCGTTCTCATGGTGGAAGAGCTAGGGCTATTGTAGAAGGAGATTTAAAAATAGATGTAGCATTTATAGCAGCTCCATCTGCTGACTGCATGGGAAATGCCAACGGTGTAAAAGGGAAATCCATATGTGGATCTTTGGGATATGCAAAGGTAGATGCAGAGTATGCTAATAAGGTAGTTGTAGTAACAGATACTTTAGTTGATTATCCCAACTTCCCACAGAGCATTCCTCAAACTAAAGTTGACTATGTAGTTGTAGTTGATGAAATTGGTGATTCAAAGGGGATAATGTCTGGAGCAACTAGATTTACATCAAATCCTAAAGAGCTTTTAATGGCAAAAAGAGTACTTGATGTAATGCTTGCATCAGGAAGATTTGTAGATGGATTTTCTATGCAAACAGGCAGTGGTGGAGCATCTCTAGCAGTTACTCGTTTTGTTAAAGAAGAATTAAAGAAAAGAGACATTAAATTAAGTTATGCCCTAGGTGGAATTACAGGACCTATGGTAGACCTTTTAGAAGAGGGGCTTTGCGATACACTATTTGATGTCCAATGCTTTGATTTAAAAGCTGCAGAGTCTATTGGAAAAAATGAAAAACATATAGAAGTTAGTGCAGATTTTTATGCTAATCCATTTAATAAATCAGCTGCAGTTAACAAATTAGATTTTGTTGTCCTAAGTGCATTAGAAATAGATACTGATTTTAATGTTAATGTTATTTCTGGCTCTGATGGAGTTATTAGAGCAGCATCAGGTGGACATAGTGACACAGCAGCTAATGCTGAAATATCAATTTTAGTAGCACCTCTTACAAGAGGAAGAATTGCAACTATAATTGAAAAAGTAACTACTATTGTTACGCCAGGTAGTACAGTAGATGTAGTTGTTACAGATTATGGTGTAACCGTAAATCCAAGAAGACAAGATTTAATCAACAAGTTTAAGAAGGCAGGCCTTCCATTAATAACTATGGAAGAATTAAGAAAAATTGCTGTTAAGCTAATAGGAGTTCCTAAGGAATTAGAGTTCTCTGATGATGTAGTAGCAGTAATTGAATACAGAGATGGAAGTATTATAGATGTAGTTAAAAAGCTTAAAAAGTAATCTAAATATTATCTCTTATTTGAGAGATTTAAACAAATATCTTGTTTACTCTATTAGGATTTACTAAAAGTAAGGCCTAGTAATGAAATTATACAATTTAATTTTAGGAGGATTAATTATGCCAGAAAATCTTATTGAAGAAAAAAAAGGTCCCTTTAAAGTATACGGCATGCCGTGGTACATTTTTGCAGGAGTTGCAGTAGTAGTGTTCTTTGCAGCAATCAAAGGTTTTTTACCTAAAAACTCAGTAGGTGCCTTTGCACTATTATACTCAGTAGGTATATTATTTGCTATGATTGGAGATAGAATTCCAATATGGAAAGAGTATGTTGGAGGAGGGCCAATCCTTGCTTTCCTAGGATCTGCAGCGTTAGTTTACTATGGGATAATACCAGAAGCAAGTGTTGAAGCTGTAAAAATATTCATGGATACTGCAGATTTCTTAGACTTATTTATAGCAGTACTTATAACAGGATCAATATTATCAGTTAATAGGAAACTTCTAATGAAAGCTTTCCTTGGATATATTCCAGCCATATTAGGTGGAGTAATTGTAGCGTTTGTACTAGGAGCTATAGGTGGAGCTATGTTTGGCATTCCTATGTCAGAAATAGCTACTAAGTATGTACTTCCAATAATGGGTGGTGGTACTGGAGCAGGAGCAATTCCAATGAGTGAAATATACTCAAGTGTTACTGGAGGAGATCCTGCAGCATGGTTATCCTTTGCTCTATCAATTCTTACAATAGCTAATATTATAGCTATAATAGCAGCGTCAATACTAAATAAATTTGGTGAAACTAAAGCTGGAGCTAAATTTAATGGACATGGTGAATTAATAAGAAATGCAGAAGATATATCTAAGTTAGAAGAAACAAGAGTAGTTAAAGTTACAGCTAGAGAAGTTGCAGTAGGATTAATTCTTGCATGTGCATTTTATGTACTTGGAAATATTTTATCAAAAACTTTAATTATACCAGAGTTTACGTTGATGGGAATCAATGTTAAAATTGATATTCATAGATTTGCATGGATGGTTATTTTAGTAGCTATAGCTAATGTAGCTAATATAATTCCATTAGAATTAAAAGAAGGAGCTAAAAAGCTTCAAGGATTTTTCTCTAAGCAATTCTTACTAGTAGTAATGGTTGGAGTTGGTATAGCTATGACAAATCTTGGAGAGCTTATAGCAGCATTCAATATTGCTAACGTTGTTATAGCAGGCTTAATAGTGACAGGAGCAATTCTTGGATCAGGAATTGTAGGATGGTTAGTAGGATTCTACCCAATAGAGACAGCAATTTCAGCTGGATTATGTATGGCAAACCGTGGAGGATCAGGAGACGTTGCGGTTCTTACAGCAGCAAAACGTATGGATTTAATGTCCTTTGCGCAAATTTCTTCTCGTCTTGGTGGAGGAATAATGCTGATATTAGCAAGTATAGCCTTTGGTATGTTCTTCTAAAATCAGATTTTGAAAATAAATATAAAAAGAGTGTTGCTGTCAACACTCTTTTTATATTATGATACAATGTAAGTATCCTAATAGTTATAAACTTATAATGGAGTGAAAGATATGAGTAAAAAGAAAAATAGAAAAACCAATAAAGAAATTTTACAAGAAGCTCATGCAGAAGGAATGTTTAGTGAAGCAGAAGAAATATCTAAAGGAAAAAAGAAATATGAATTTAAAAGTGGATTTGATGCTGTGTTTTCAGTAATTATTGTAATTATTGCATTACTAATAATATCCTTTGTAAGAAGATACTTTAACTTATAAAATTAAGATAGGATATAATTTATTAAATGAGGTGAAGAAATGTATTATAACACTCAAAAAATAAATCTTAATTCTAAAATAGAAGTAAATAGGGTTGATGAATTTTTAAAGGGATTTGACCTTAAATATGAAGATGTAGATTATACTTTAATAATAGAGGAAGAGGAAGAAATAATAGCTACCTGTTCTAAGAAAAATAATATCGTTAAATGTTTTGCTGTAAGTGAGGATCATCAAGGTCAAGGTATATCAAACATACTTATTACTGATATCACTAATAAACTCTTTGAAGAAGGCATATACCATAACTTTATTTTTACTAAGCCTTCGAATAATTTTCTGTTTCAAGGACTTGGATATAAGGTGATTGTTGATACAGATAAAGTTAGTTTATTGGAAGCAGGGAATAAAAATATCCATAGCGAGTTGAAAAATATAAAGAAGAGTTATGAATTAAAGGAAGAAGAGCAATATGCTGCGTTAATTATGAACTGTAATCCTTTTACATTAGGACATAAATATATAGTTAAGAAAGCAGCTATGGAAAATAGAAATGTTATAATTTTTGTGGTAGAAGAAGAGAAGTCCTCATTTCCATTCCAAGTTAGATTTCAACTAATAAAAGAGGGAGTTAAGGAATTTAATAATGTAACTGTAATACCTGGTGGGAATTATATTATATCATCAGCTACTTTTCCAAATTATTTTTTAAGAAAAGATGACGACATTCTAAAAGAATATACTAAAATAGATGGAAACGTCTTTGGAAAATATTTTTGTAAGGAACTAAATATAACTAAAAGATATGTAGGAAGTGAACCTTACTGCAATGTTACCAATACTTATAATGAAACTTTAAGAGAAGTATTGCCTAAGTACGGTGTGGAAGTTGAAATTATAGAGAGATGCGAGATAGAAAATAAAGCTATAAGTGCGTCTAGAGTTAGAGAATTACTTAAAAAAGAGAGACTAGAAGAAGTAAGGGAGTTAGTCCCATTAACTACCTATGAATTTTTAACAAGCAGTCTAGGAAAAAATATTATAGAGAAGCTTAAACTTAGAGATTTGCCTCATTAAAATAATAAATATTTCCTATGATAAAAATTGGAGGTTAATTAATATACAATAGAAACATTTAATTTTATCATAGTAAGGAAGGGGAAAAGTGATAGGATAATTATTGCCTATCCTTACATTAATATGGACTATACAGAAATAGATGAATTTTTAAATCATAGAGAAAAGAGAGTATTATACCAAGAACAACTTCTGAGAAATACATCTGGTGGAGTTACTCTTGCCACTGTAAGAGTAAACTATCCTGGTATAAAAAAATCTAATTACATTACAGATAGAATTGCCAAGATAATTTGTGAGGATATATATTTATTTCATAATAAAAATATAATTTGTAAAGAAATCTATAAGAATAAAGAAGGAGTAATAGGTCATTTCATCTTTAATACTGATAATATTGAAGTAAAAAAGCAACTTATATATATGGAAGAAAATCATATATTAGGTAGATGTGTAGATATAGATGTGTATTATATTGATGATAGTGATCCATTGATGCCGTCTTTGCGTGGAGTATCTAGAAGTGACATAGGCCTAGAACCTAGAAAATGTTTTTTATGTGAAGAAGAAGCCAGAATATGTTCTAGAAGTCAAAAGCATAGTATAGAGAAGATAAAAGAATATTTTAATAGTAAGTATGAAGAATATACCTGTTATGTAGGTAAAAGAGATAAATTATCCTATGAGATATCTCAACTAGCCCTTAAATCAATGATTACAGAGGTATCAACTATGCCTTCTTATGGATTAGTTTCACCTGTTACAAAGGGGTCTCATAAAGATATGAATTACTATACATTTTTAGAGAGTAGTTTTGCCATAGCACCCTTTATAAAGGAAATGCTAGAAGTAGGATATAGCTATGAAACTCCCAAAAATATTTTTAAAGCTATTAGAATTATTGGAATAAGATGTGAAGATACTATGTTTAAAGTTACTAAAGGAGTAAATACCCATAAAGGCATGATATTTTTAATAGGAGTAGTGGCTACTGCGCTAGGTAAAGCTCTTTATGAGAAATTATCCTTTAATAAAGTTCAAATTATACTAAAGGATATGTGTGAAAATATATTGGATGATTTTAATGATTTGCATAAAAAGAAAGAATTAACTCATGGAGAGGCATTGTATTTAGAATATGGCTTTGCTGGAATTAGAGGAGAAATTAAAAAGGGTCTTGAAAATATTTTCCAGGAAATAATACCCAAACATAAAAGTTCTAATCTAAAAGGAAATGATTTGTATTCTGAAACATTGCTTATGTTGATTAGTAAAGTAGAAGATAGTACCATTGTACATAGACAAAATATAGAAAAATTACGTGAAGTTCAAAGACGAGCCTATGAAATTTTAAACTTGGGGGGCTTCAATAGCGAAGAAGGAATTAAAGCAGCACATGACTTTGAAAAGCAGTGTATAGACGAAAATGTGAGTCCGGGAGGATCAGCGGACTTATTGGCATTAGTTATATTTTTGACAGAGTCTGAAAGGTTCTTTTCATAAACTTTAACTCGTTACAGATGTAAATTTTTAAAGTAGATATATTTAATTAACACATGATGTTAAATATATCTACTTTATTTTATAAATTTTTCAAAAATACCCATGGAATATAGAGAATTTATAATAATCATATATAGAAATTAATGTAAAATTAAAGTAAATATAAAAAAATACAGGAATAATAGTTTACATATTTAATATAATATATAGAAATTAATTAAAAAAATAATTATTATTTTGTATTGAAATATTTGAAAATTCAGTATAAAATGTAGTAGTGATAATAATTTAACAAGCATTGTAGGGGGGAAAACAATGAAAACATCCTTTAATTATGAAGAACTAGATGTTATATTAAAAAATCATGGATATAACCCTAGTAGTATAATTGCAATATTACAAGATACTCAGGAGATATATAGATATCTTCCAGAGGAAATATTTCCATATTTCTCTAAAAAATTAGGTGTTAGTGAAGCAAAAATTTACAGCGTAGCTACATTCTATGAAAACTTTTCTTTAGAACCTAAAGGGAAATATGTAATAAAAATATGTGATGGAACAGCATGTCACGTAAGAAAATCTATACCAATATTAGAGAAGCTAAGAAGTGAATTAAATCTTTCAGAAAACAAAGTTACTACAGACGATTTAATGTTTACTGTGGAAACGGTTTCATGTCTCGGAGCCTGTGGTTTAGCACCAGCACTAACTGTTAATGACAAGGTTTATGGGGCTATGACTCCTGAGAAGGCAATAGAACTTTTAAATATGCTTAAGGAGGACAAATAATATGCTTCTTAATAGAGAGGATTTAATTAATATAAGAAATACCTATAAAGAAAGCTTTCACAACGAAAAGGTAAAAATTCTTGTATGTGGAGGTACTGGTTGTATAGCAGGTGGTTCATTAGAAATATACGATGAGTTTGTAAGACTAATGAAGGAAAAAGATATAAGATGCGAGGTTAAATTAGAAAAAGAATCTCATGAAAAATCTGTTGGAATTAAAAAAAGTGGTTGCCATGGATTCTGTGAGATGGGACCTCTAGTAAGAATTGAACCATGGGGATATTTATACATAAAGGTTAAGCCACAGGATTGTGAAGAAATTATAGATAAGACTATTGTTTTAGGTCAATGTGTAGATAGATTGGCTTATGAAAAAGATGGTAAGGTTTACAGAACCCAAGATGAAATACCTTTCTATAAAAAACAAACTAGATTGGCATTAGAACATTGTGGTCATATTGATTCTACATCTATAGAAGAATATTTTGCTATAGGTGGATATTCTGCTTTAGAAAAAGTACTATTTGATATGAGTTCAGATGAAATTATAAAAGAAATCGATGATTCTAATTTAAGAGGCCGTGGCGGCGGTGGTTTCCCAACTGGGCGTAAGTGGGGTCAAGTAAAACGTCAACCTGAGGGCGAGAAGTACATTGTATGTAATGGTGATGAGGGAGATCCAGGTGCCTTTATGGATAGAAGCATAATGGAAGGAGATCCACATAGAGTTATAGAGGGAATGATGGTTGCAGCAGTAGCCTGTGGAGCACAGGAAGGATATATATATGTACGTGCAGAATATCCGCTTGCTGTTAGCAGATTAAAGAATGCTATAGTAGAAGCTAAAAGGTATGGAATATTAGGTGAGAACATTCTTGGTACAGGTTTTAGTATGGATATAAAAATCAATAAAGGAGCAGGTGCTTTTGTATGTGGAGAAGGAAGTGCACTAACAGCTTCTATTGAAGGAAAAAGAGGTATGCCTAGAGTTAAGCCACCAAGAACTGTAGAACAAGGATTGTTTGGAAAACCAACAGTACTTAATAACGTAGAAACCTTTGCTAATGTACCTATAGTAATTGAAAAGGGAGCAGATTGGTATAAAACCATGGGTCCAGAAAAGAATAATGGAACAAAAGCTTTTGCATTAACAGGAAACATCGAAAATACAGGACTTATTGAAGTTCCAATGGGTACAACCTTAAGAGAAATAATATTTGATATAGGTGGAGGAATAAGAGGAGGAGCAGAGTTTAAAGCTGTTCAAATTGGAGGGCCTTCAGGTGGTTGTTTAACAAAAGAACATTTAGATTTACCACTAGATTTTGATTCATTAAAGAAAGCTGGAGCTATGATAGGTTCTGGTGGGTTAGTTGTAATGGATGAAAATACTTGTATGGTAGAAGTAGCTAGATTCTTTATGAACTTTACTCAAAATGAGTCTTGTGGTAAGTGTATACCATGTCGTGAAGGTACTAAGAGAATGCTTGAAATACTAGAGAGAATTGTAGCAGGTAAAGGTGAAATTGAAGATATTGATTTATTATTAGAACTTGCAGATACAATATCTTCTACAGCTTTATGTGGATTGGGAAAAACTGCAGCATTTCCAGTAGTAAGTACGATAAAGAATTTCCGTAGTGAGTATGAAGCTCATATTATCGATAAAAAATGTCCAACCAAGACATGTCAAAAACTTAAGACTATCTATATAGATGCAGACCTTTGCAAGGGTTGTTCAAAATGTTCAAGAATTTGTCCAGTAGGTGCCATTTCAGGTAAGGTTAAAGAACCTTTTGTAATTGATAAAAATAAATGTATTAAATGTGGTGCCTGTATTGAAGCTTGTGCCTTTAAAGCTATAAAGGAGGATTAATAGAATGAATGAACAATTTATGATTATAGATGATATCCCAGTAGAAATAAAGGGAGAAAAAAATATTTTAGAGGTTATTAGAAAAGCAGGAATAGATTTACCAACTTTATGCTATTACTCAGAACTTTCTGTATATGGAGCTTGCCGTATGTGTATGGTAGAAAATAAGTGGGGTGGAATTGAAGCTGCATGTTCTACACCACCAAAAGCTGGTATGGAGATATATACTAATACACCTAGGTTAAGAAAATATAGAAAGAATATATTAGAATTACTACTTTCAAATCACTGTAGAGATTGTACTACCTGTGAGAAAAATGGACACTGTAAACTACAAGAGTTAGCACATCGCTTTGGAATAAGACAAGTAAGATTTGACAATACAGCAGAAAAAAGCGAATTAGATACATCATCTTTATGTATAGTAAGAGATAAGAGTAAATGCATACTTTGTGGTGACTGTGTAAGAATGTGTAATGAAATTCAAAATGTAGGTGCCATTGACTTTATAAAAAGAGGAGCAGAGATGAGTGTAGGTACAGTTTTTGACAAACCTATAGCAGAATCAAACTGTGTAGGTTGTGGTCAGTGTGCAGCAGTATGTCCTACAGGAGCTATAGTAGTAAAAGATGATACACAAAAGCTATGGAAAGATTTAAGTGATAAAAATACTAAGGTAGTAGTACAAATAGCTCCAGCAGTAAGAGTTGGAATAAGTGAGGAGCTTGGACAAAAAGATGGAGAAAATGTAATGGGTAAAATCGTTGGAGCTTTAAAGAGAATGGGCTTTGATGAAGTATTTGATACATCTACTGGAGCTGACCTTACAGTACTAGAAGAAACAGGAGAATTTATTTCAAGATTAGAAAACAATGAAAGACTTCCTCTATTTACTTCTTGTTGTCCAGCTTGGGTTAACTATGTAGAAAGAACTTATCCAGAGATGATGAATAATATCTCAACATGTAAATCTCCTATGCAGATGTTTGGTTCTGTTTTAAAGGAGCACTATAGTCATTCTAGTAAAAGAATAGTTAATGTAGCAATAATGCCTTGTACAGCTAAGAAATTTGAAGCTGATAGAGATGAATTTAAAGTTGATGGAGTTAAGGATGTAGATTATGTTATAACTACTCAAGAGCTTATAGCTATGATAAAGGAAGCTGGAATTGTATTTTCAGAGATAGAACCAGAAGCTGTAGACATGCCATTTGGTGTTAGTAGTGGAGCAGGAGTTATATTTGGAGTTACAGGTGGAGTTACAGAGGCTGTTTTAAGAAGGGTTTTAGACGATAAATCTGTATCTACACTAAGAACTATAGCATTTAATGGAGTAAGGGGAATGTCTGGAGTAAAGGAAACTAGTATTACAGTAAATGACAAGGAATTAAAAATTGCTGTAGTTAGTGGTCTTAAAAACGCTGATGACCTTGTGAAAAAGATAAAATCAGGAGAAGCACATTATGATTTTATTGAAGTAATGGCTTGCCCAGGTGGATGTGTAGGTGGAGCAGGACAACCATTTACTATGTTCGAAGGAAAGCAAAAACGTGGAGAAGGTTTATATGCAGCAGATAAGATGAGTAGCCTTAAACGTTCAGAAGAAAATCCAGTAATGATGTCTCTTTATTCAGGATTATTAAAGGGAAAAGTTCATAAGTTATTACATGTGAATTATAATAGAGGGGAGTAAACGCTGTGGTAAACTTAAGTGTTTGTATAGGTAGCGCCTGTCATGTAAAGGGATCTTATAATGTTATAAATGCTTTTCAACAGAGCATTGAAGAATATAATCTATCTGATAAAGTAGACTTAAAGGCAGTATTTTGTTTAGGTCATTGTTCTGATGCTGTATCTGTAAAAATTGATGACGGAGAAGTATTCAGTGTATCAGGCTTAACGGCAAAGAGTTTCTTTAAAAAAGAAGTATTACCAAGAGTAAAATAAGGTCATAAAATAAGCTAAATGTTAAATTAATATTGAGCCTACACTTATAATAAAGTGTAGGTTCAATATTTTGTAAGTTTTGGTGAGCTATTTTTGAGAAGAAGCTCTTTTTACTCATAGTAAATAAGTAGAACTTCTAAAAAATCTATACAGTTGTTAATTAAAATCTATATATGTGATATAATGATGTGCATGTAAAACTTAAGAATTAATTAACAGGAGCTGATATAAATGTATGTATTATTTGGTGAAAATGTAATTCATAATGATGAGATGAAAGAAATAATAGAAAGTAAAACTGATTTTAAAGTAATTAAGGATATGACAAAGGGAACTAAAAGAGAAGACGTTCATGCCTTTTGCTTAAGTGTGAAAATCTCAATCTTAAATGAGATTATAGAAGAAGAATATGATGATTTTAATTTAAGTGAAATGGAAGAGGACGATGTTTTTGATGAATATCTCAGTTTAGCAGAAGAGATGGCCTTAGATATGGAAGAGTTTATTCCAGAGGAAGCTATTATCGATGCAAAGGCTTATAAATGGGATCAATCAGATAAAGATATAAAAGTTATTGTTATCATTGGAAATGACCAATTAGAAGAAAGAAAATTAAGAGATATAATGAAAAGATTACTAACTCAAGCAGAGTAAATGTGATATTTTTACAAAAAATTCACAATATATTCTTTATTTTATATAGAATTAGGTATAAAATATTTTATACGGTTGAGTATAAAATTTTATTAATTTTGTTTGGAGGAGATATATATGCTTAAAGAGAATGGAAACATTTCAATTCACACTGAAAATATAATGCCGATTATAAAAAAATGGCTATACTCTGATAAGGATATATTTATAAGGGAACTTATCAGTAATGGTTGCGACGCTATTAATAAATTAGAAAGACTAGTCACCTTTGGAGAAGCAACTGTGGAGGAGTCTAAATACGAAGTTACTGTATCCTTAAATAAAGATGAAAAAACCATTAAATTTATAGATAACGGTATAGGAATGACTTCAGAGGAAGTAAAAAAATATATTAACCAAGTAGCTTTCTCAGGAGCTGAGGAATTTTTATCTAAGTATAAAGATAAAATTGATGAAGGAAAAGGCATAATTGGCCATTTCGGATTAGGGTTTTATTCAGCTTTTATGGTATCAGAAAAAGTTGAAATTGATACTTTATCTTATAAGGAGGGCGAAGAAGCTGTTAAGTGGATTTGTGAAGGTGGTACAGAATATGAAATTGAACCTTCTGAAAGAACTTCTAGAGGAACAACTGTTACTCTTTATATAAGTGAAGATAGCAATGAATTCTTAGATTATTATAAATTAAGGCAAATTATAAAAAAACATTGTAACTTCTTCCCTGTTGAGATTTATCTAATAGATGAGAATGAGAAAAAAGATGATAAGGATTCAGAGAAGGATATAGAAAAAACTCCTTTAAATGATACAAAACCATTATGGATGAAAGCTCCAAAGGATTGTACAGATGAAGAGTATAAAGAGTTCTATCGAAAAGTCTTCAATGAATATAATGATCCGCTATTTTGGATTCATATGAATGTAGACTATCCATTTAATTTAAAAGGGATATTGTACTTCCCTAAATTAAAACATGAATTTGAAGCTACAGAAGGAGAAGTGAAACTTTATAATAAACAAGTTTTTGTGGCAGATAACATAAAAGAAGTTATTCCTGAGTTTTTACTTTTATTAAAAGGTGTTATTGATTGCGAAGACATTCCTTTAAATGTATCAAGAAGTTTCCTACAAAAGGACAGTAATGTATCAAAGGTTTCTAGACACATTGTAAATAAGGTAGCTGATAAACTTACTTCTCTATTTAAAAATCATAGAGATGAGTACAATGACTTTTGGAAAGATATAAATATCTTTATTAAATATGGTTGTTTGAGAGATGAAAAATTCTATGACAAGGTTAAGGATATACTGATTTTCAAAACTACTAATGGAGACTATGTAACATTAAAACAGTATCTAGAAAACAATAAGGAAAATCATGATAAAAAAGTTATTTATGTTAATGATGAAAAGCAGCAATCTCAATATATTAAAATGCTAAAAGACAATAACTTAGAAGCTGTGATTTTAAATACCACACTAGACAGTCATTTTATTACTTTAATGGAGAGCAAAGAGGAAGGAGTACAATTTAGTAGAATTGACTCTGACTTAACAGAAATATTAAAAGCTGATGTAACAGATGAAAGTCCTGAAGAGAACAAGGCTATAGAAGAAATATTTAAGAATTCTATAAATAAGGAACAACTAAAAATCTCTATAGAGCCTATTAAAACAGAAGAAGTTCCTGCCATGATTACTCTGTCAGAACAATCTAGAAGAATGGCTGAGATGAGTGTGATGTTTGGAGGAGGGGATATGTCAATGTTCCCTAAAGAAGAGACTTTAGTTGTAAATAGTTCAAATCCATTAATTAAAAAACTATTTAATTTATCTAAAGATGAAAATAAAAAAGACTTGGTTAATGATATTTGTAACCATGTGTATGATTTAGCTATGATAAGTCATGGACAATTAGGTGCTGATGAAATGTCTGATTTCATTAAAAGAAGCAATGATTTACTAGGAAGATTAATTAACTAGAGGTATTGAATAATTTGAACCATAAGTGTATGTTCTAAAATAATTTAGGGACATACACTTTATTTTATACTATAATGGTATAAAATAAAGATGATATATTATATTAGGAGGTTCCTATGAAAATTTTAGTTGCTGATGATGATGAGAGAATTTTAAGACTTATTGCCGATTATTTAACTTTTAATAAATTTCAAGTAATTACTGCAACGGATGGTAAGCTTGCTTTAGAGAACTTTGATGATACCATTGATTTAGTAATTTTAGATGTTATGATGCCTATTTATGATGGATGGATTGTATGTAAAGAGATTAGAAAGATATCAGAAGTACCTATAATTATATTAACGGCTAAAGATAGTGATTTAGATGAACTTTTTGCCTTTGATATAGGAGTGGATGACTATGTATCTAAACCATTTAACATAGCTCTATTACTTGCTAGAGTTAATAGACTTTTAAAAAGCAAAATTAGTAAGGCAGTGAGCATTGTATATAAAGGGATTGAAGTAGATGAAGAAAGTCACATGGTAAAAATAGATGGTATGGAGAAAGAACTAAATCCAAAAGAATATGAACTATTACTTTACTTTATAAAAAATGTAAATAAAGTAGTAAGTAGAGAAACACTACTAAGAGTTATATGGGATGAAGATTACTTTGGTGATACTAGAACTGTAGATACTCACATAAGTCGGTTGAGAAATAAATTGGAAGATTATAATAAGTATCTAAAGACCATAAGAGGTTTTGGATATAAGTTTGGAGAAGTATGATGAAATCAATTAAATTGAAGTTATTTTCTGGTATAGTTCTCATATTCAGTATTTTTGTTTTAGGTATTGCAACCTATGGAATCACATATAAAGACTTTTTTCAGAGAGAAAAGTTAAAGGAAATGAATGAAGTAATTGAAGAAATTAAAAATTATATAGATAAAGACTATGATAATAGAGTTGATGGGAAGTTAGAAGGACTTTCAGAGAAGTATAGTGTTCAAATAGATATTAAAGATGTACTTACATCAGAGAGTATATTTTCGAGCCATAAAATGGGTAAAAATAATATGATGAATGGGCAGCATAGGTTTGAAGTTATAGAATTTATAGGTGAAAAAGAGGGAATAAGCGAAACCATAACCCTTGATAGATCTACAGGTGTAGAGTTCTTAACTGCTGTAGGGAAAAATGTATATACTTATGAAATAAGTGTTAAAACACCAATTACTGTTATTGATGATGCAGTAAATAAATCTATGAAGCTTTTATTTATGATAATGATACCGGTTGGATTTATAGCACTTTTTATCACAGCATTATTTTCAAGACAATTTACTAAGCCAGTAATAGAAATAACTAAAAAAACTAGAAAAATAGAAGAGCTAAGCTTTTGTGAGGATTTAAATATAAAGAGTATTGATGAAATAGGATTACTAGCTAAAAGTGTTAATAATTTATCCCATAAAATAGAAGAAACCTTAAAAAATCTAAAAGAAAAGAATTTAGAGTTAGAGACTATGATGAATAATGAAAAGAAAAATCAATTAGCCAGAAGAGAATTTGTGTCCTCTGTATCACATGAACTAAAAAGCCCTATAACTGTTATTTCAGGTTATATTCAAGCACTTCAAGAAGGGATTATATCTTCAGAAGAGGATAGAAAATTTTATTTAGATGTAATAGGTGAAGAAACAGATAGATTAGGGATCATAGTCAATGATCTTTTAGATTTGTATAAGCTAGAATCAAATACCTTTAAATTAAATAAAAAAGAAGTAAATATAAATAGTTTAATGAAAAGAACTCTAGAGAAAAATAAATTTAGATTCGAAGAAATGAACATAAATATTAACTTTACGGAAGGTGAAAATATTACTGTTATAGTGGATGAAGTTAGGTTAGAGCAAGCAGTACAAAATTATATTAATAATGCCCTTAGCCATGTAGATGAAAATAAAATAATAGATATTAATCTAAAAGTAATTGAAGATAATTTAGTAATTTCTGTGTATAACAGTGGCAGTAACATCGAAGATGATAACCTTACTAGGATTTGGGAGGGGTTTATAAGGGTAGATAAGGTAAGAAACTATAAAGAAAAACGATTAGGTTTAGGTTTAGCCATAGTGAAACAAATAGTTAATCTTCATGACGGTACCTATGGTGTAAAGAATAGGAAACATGGTGTGGAATTTTGGATAAGCTTAAGGTTATAAAAATGTATACTTATTTTAATCTAACTATTAGATTGTTGTAACATTAATGTAACATTCCCTTGTTATTATAAAGATGTAAAGAAAATAAAAAATAATTAATGAAGGGAAGGATTTAATATGAAAAAATCAATGATAGCCTTAGCACTAGTAGGAGTAATTACCGCTTCGGGAGCAACTATGGCCTTTGCGGATGAAAATTTAGGAGGAGCTTTTAGAAATGGTGGAGCTACTCAGGTTCAAAGCTTAGTAGAAGAAGGAAAGACTTTAGAAGATGCAAAGAAAATTATGCTACAAGAGAAATATGAAAGAGTAGATGCAGCAGTAGAAAGAGGAACAATAACTGAAGAAAGAGGAGAAGAAATTAAAGCTGAAATGGCTGAAAACAGTGTTACTTGTGATGGGACTGGAATGGATAGAGAAAACAAGGAAGGCTATGGACTTAATCAAGGCTTAGGTAATGGTGCGGGTCAAGGTAGAGGAGCTGGCCAAGGAAAAGGTGCTGGTAGAGGAAATTGTATAAATAACTAAATTTATTATTTAAATAGATAATATTATAGGAAGGATAGATATATTTGTATAAGTATAGCTACCTTCCTTTTTTATATAAGTTTTCTTTACATTAGTTAGGCTAGTTATGGTAAAATATTGTATATATACTACGACTATGAAGGAGATAATAATATGAAATGTGTAGTTATTCATGGTAGCCCAAGAAGAGGAAATACGTGGAATGTATTAACCCTAGTAAAGAAAGAAATGAGAGAGAATATAGAAATAGAGTTTATCGATATAGAGCTTAGAAAAGAAAATCTTCCCCTATGTATAGGATGTTTTAATTGCATTTATAAGGGCGAAGATAAATGTCCCCACAAAGAGATTATGAGTAAAATTGTGAAAGAAATTAAAGAAGCAGAAGCTCTAATAATTACTTCTCCCGTATACTCTATGCAAATAAGTGGATTACTAAAAAACTTTATAGATCATATGTCTTACAATTTCCATAGACCAAGTTTATTTACAAAGAAGGCTTTAATAATAACCACCACAGCTGGCGCAGGTCATAAGGATGCTGCAAACTATGTGAGAAGTGTTTTAAACTACTGGGGATTTAATCATGTTCAAACTTTACCAATTGCTTATAGAAGTAGGGAACTTACAGAGAAAAATAAAATAAAGGTATTAGAGGGTGGAAAAAAATTTAGTGAGGAATTAAAATCTAAAAAGATTCATAAACCATCCTTAAAATCAGTAGTTATGTTTAATCTTTGGAAAGCCATGTCAAAGGAGAAATATGAAGAAGGAAGTGCAGACTATGACTACTGGCATAGTAAAGATATGAGTAAAGGTGTATTCTCACCTCAAGTTCCTATTGGTATATTAAAAAAATTAATGGGAACAATTATTTATGGGCTAATGAATAAATAAATGAATAAATATGGCATGTATAAATATGTATAAAATGGTAAATGATATATACAAATATAAGGATTTAGCTTGAACTATAACATGATAAGTATTATAATGTATTCATATTATAGTTATTAAATAAAAAATCCGCGGTTGGGGTGATGGTTTTGGATATAGAAATTGAAGATATACTTGTAAAGCTATTAGAAGGTCAAACAAGACTTGAGACAGAAATTAATGGTGTTAAAAATGAGATAAAGAAGAATTCAATAAAAATTGAAGCTATAGAAAAAAACATAGATATGATTGTAGAAGTACAAAGTTCACATAGGGAACAAAATGAAAGTTCATTTAAAAGCACAGATTTAATAATAGAAGAGAAGACAGACTTAATTGAGAAATCAATAAAAAACATTTCTAAAAATGTTAAAGAAGTAAAAGAAAGCATAGAAGTATTAAAGGACATGACAGGTAGACATGAAGTAGATATTAACATATTAAAACGAAGGCCGGTATAGATAAAAATTTAATGACTTCATTAATAACCATTTTATTAATTTAAGATAGTTATTTTTTATGGCTAAAATATAGATTAAATACTAAGGGGGGTGCTACAAGCACCCCCTTATATATTATAGATTTAGTTAGCTATAGGATAACTTGCATTTAGGTTATATTTTGTAGAAGTACTATGAGCACCATTATATCCAACAACTTTAAGATAGTATGTGCCTAGTGTACGTGCTGAATAAGAAATGGATTCATTTGATGTTGAGCTTTTAGTAGAAGAGGCTACTCTTTTTCCTGATGAGTTATAGAGATATAAGTCATAGTCATATGGTAGATTTGTTAATGTTGCAGAGATAACACCAGATTTGTTAGTTGTTACCTAGTAATTTCAGCACCGTGTCCACAATAATTTATTATACCTGTGCCTTGGTTTAGACTATTAGTAACAGAAGAAGCTGATGCACCTGGATCGTATATGCTATCCACTTGAGTATAACCTGCATTTAGAAGTCTACTCTTTATACTATCCATTTGTTGTATATCTGTTTCTCCAGAACCTTCATCTGATGCTATACCAACACCTTTTTTAAACCATGTAGCTGTATTATAACCATTTTGTTCAAACTAAATAGATCTTTGAACTTGAGTTTCAACACTGCAATACTTTCTGCAGAAAAACGGTTTAGAAATAAGAATACCGCTTATTCATTATGAATAATACGGTATTTTTATTTATTGAAGAACCTTTGAAAAAAGCTTAAAAGCAACTTTGATTTTTCTATATCAGAAACCACTATTAATGGACTCAAAAACTTCATTATATTCCTCCTCATATAAGTGATAATTATTATAGTAACTTTTTAACCTATTTTCCATATTGTGTAATTGGCAAGAAAATTTGTTTATTAAAGTGTATAAATTTATATTGAGCTGTCATCCCTGACAGCTCTTATTGTTTAATGGCTAAGTGCTAGTTGTTTTCATTAGCTCAATTTTCTAAAAAATTAGATAGTTGTTCCTAATTTCTTCATTGTATAACCTATGATAAATAAATCAATGACTAATCCTAATATTATAATAACTGTTTTTGAAATTAGTGATAAATGAAAGCTAAGGGATATTTTAATAAATATCAGTGATGTTAATAAGCATATAATTATAAATACACCAATGAAAATAGCAAATTTTTTAATGCCACTTTTTTTTGCATATCCAATAATATCATCAATACTACACAATAGAATGGTTATCATTAATATGGAACTATCCCATTGCTGAATTCCAATAAGTTTAGCTAAAATCCATAAAAGTATACCCAATACGATGATAAGATGCTTGTATTTTTTCCATGAATTCATTTTAAATTACTCCTATTCAATCAGAATGCATTAGAATTATTTATTGATTCTGTTTAATTAATATACATAGTATAACATAACTTCCAATACGGTTCTATTAAGCTTTAAATACTAAGCTATTGTAATTCATTTTTCAACATTTACTTATTATTAGCTATATAGACACTTATGCTATAAAATAATTTCTTCAATATAAGATATAAAACTAAAGAATACATTTGGATTTTTATTATTAAAAGGGTGAAATATACATCTAGAAAACTATTTAACTATTTACATAGGTATACAGGTATATAGGTATATAGGAAACTATTAAAATATATAACTATTTAAATAGTTGCTTTGTTTATGCGGGTTTGGGAGGTTTTCATGTTTTAGTAGGAAGAATTAACGAAGTAGGAATTTTTTATTTTATCTTTACTTTTATTGGTTTATGATTAATTTGTGGGTTATAATGTATTATCTAGTATATAAAGGAGGATAAACATGCTATATATAGTCTATGGTTTTATAGGATTATTAGTATACTATTTTGTTACAGTGCTATTTGGTGGAGATTCTGGAATAGGGATATTAGCTGCAATAATAATAGTATGTTCAATGATTATTATAGAAAAACTTAATGATATAAAAACGAAATTAGATGGAAAAGATAAATAAATTTTAATTGGAGGTTTAAAATGGATTGTGGATTTGAAAAAGAAGATGGATGGTTTAGATATAGAGCAGCAGCGATTATAATAGAAAATGGACAAGTACTTTTTGCTAAAAATGAAGTAGATGATTATTATTACTCCGTTGGGGGAGGTGTACATCTTGGAGAAAAGGCAGAAGATGCAGTAAGAAGAGAGGTTTTTGAAGAAACAGGCGTAGAATACGAGGTTGAAAGATTAGCCTTTATTCATGAGAACTTTTTTAATGGTACTGGATCATTAGAAGGGTTAAAATGTCATGAAATAACCTTTTACTTTTTAATGAAGCCAAGAGGAAGTCAAGAACTCAATAGCAATAGTTATTCCCTAGGTGGTCGTGAATATATGCATTGGCTACCTATTGAAAAATTGAGGGATTATTTAGCTTTTCCTAGCTTCTTTGCAGAGAAACTAACATGTATTAGTGATACTGTTGAACATATTGTCACATATGAGAGCATTTAATTTAATATTATAACATAAGACAATGATATTAAAAGTATCATTGTCTTATGTTATAATTTATTAAATAAGGAATTAACTATTTTACTTCAATAGAAATTAATAAATAATTATAGTACAATAGTTTTTGAAACATAAAGATAAATCAGGAGGGAACAATGAAAGAAAAATCTTATTTCTGTGAAAAACAAGTTACGGATGAAACTACTAATGAAACAAACATCCTAGAACATGAAGCTAATGACTTAAAGAATGAAAAATATTTAGAAGATGTAGATACTGAAATTGCAGGGTTAGTAGATGAAATTATCCTTAAAAGAATTCAAAGGACAGCTAAGAGTGCATTGAAAAGAGAGTGTTCTAAAGATTTAAAGGAACTTCTAAAAGTGGAAACCAAGGATACTTTAAAAGAGATAATGAATGAATTAAACATTGAATATAAGTCAGCTGATAAAAAAGATGATTTGATTGATAAAATTGCCATTAATTATGAAGATGCAATCTTAAAAGTATTGAAATATGTAGATAGTGATTGTTATATTTCTTTACAAAAAATACTAAAAAATAATGGAATTATTCCTATAAGTGGACATATGGATGAGTCCGAAAACTCTATATTTATGCAAGAAATGGGAATGTTATATATTGCTGAAAGTGATGATAAATTATATCTTTGTGCACCAGAGCAGTTTCTTAAAGTTATACCGCAAATAGACAAGAAGTCTATAGAGAAGAATGATGAAATAATAAAGTTATTTAGAGGTATGCTTTACTATTATGGTGGGATTGCTGCAAAAGAATTTATGGAAAGATTACCTGAGGATGCAAAGATAGATTTACCCTTAGAAGAAGTAGAGAAAATTTTAGCTATGGGAGAAAAAACTTGTGCTGAGTATATCTATGAAGATAGTTTTGGGTTAAATGGTTTTTTATGCGATATACAGGAGTTGGAAGCTCTAAAATTACAAGGATTAACAGATGACTACAAACAACTTACAAAAACAGAGTTGCTTAAGGCTAGTAGAAGAGATTACATAGGTGATAAAAATAACTATAAAAAATTTATAAAAGTTATTAAGGATAACTATGATATACCAGGAGATGGTATAGAACAATTACTGGAGTTTACATATGAAACATATCAATTAGAAGGTAAAGAAGAACTAATTAAGAAGGCTCTTGATCATCTATCTGTACCAGAATTTTTGGAAAGTGAAATAATTAATGCAATAGATGATGTTTGTAGGAAAATCCCAGCTTGGAAATATAATGGGTATACAGAAGCAGAGAAAAATAATTCTAATAGAGTTAACATAGAAAAGGTAAGAGTTGGAAGAAACGATCCTTGCCCATGTGGTAGTGGTAAAAAGTATAAAAAATGCTGTGAATCTAAGGGATTATAACTTGGTTAGGAAAGCCTTAGTTTTATAAAGTTTAATTTAATAGTAAATATAAGTAAATAAGCTTCAGAGGAGATAGTGCTCTTCTGAAGTTTATTTTTGTTTAAATTTGTTTGATTTGCTCATAAGATAAATAGATATCCATGTAAAATATAGTATAACTTTATAAAAAGAGGAATATTAAAGTTTTTAGCGTATATATAAAAGATGGTAAAAAGATGCTATTAAAATAAAGGAATTATTGGGATTTAAATGAAGAATAGCAGAATAGAAATGGATATTTAGTAGCAATATCTTTATGATAAATGATTTGGAGGATATATTTAATTATGAACTTATGTATTAAAGAGTATAAGTATGAATATAAAGATGAAGTAAATGAGCTTATTTCAGATGATGATTTTGTAAGAAACGATGAAATTAGCTGCTTAAATAAATGGCCTCAGTATGGGAGCATTGTTGTAGTTGAATCTGAAGTGGTTGGTGTAGGTGTATTTACTGGAGTAAGTAAAAAGACTAGTATGACTTTTTATGTGAAACCAGCAAAAAGAAAAAAAGGTATTGGAACTGCCTTGTTAAAGCACTTAGAGGATACAATGAGAAATGTTGGAGTCGAGGAAATAGTTTGTGATTTTAGAGTTAATGATGTTGAAAAAACATTTTTGTATAAGAATGGATATGACTATTGGTTTAAATCTAATTTTATGACTTATAATGGCAGCAAATTGGCGGTAGATAACGATGAAATTATAAATTATGAAGATAAGTATTATCATGAATGTCAAAAAGTTTTCAGTGAAGCATTTCATAAAATGCGTTTATCTGTGGGTCTAGATTCTACATTGAGCCTTCCAAGTGATGAAGAGAGAAATCAGTACAAAGAAAATGCAGAAAATATATTTCTGCTTCGTAAAAATGATGAAATAGTAGCAGCTGTTAGACTTGAAGCTAATGAAATAGATTCACTTGCAGTAGGAGTAGAGCATCAACATAAAGGGTATGGAAAAGCATTGTTAAGCTATGCTGTTAATAGATTGTTAGATAAAGGATATACAACAGTGGCACTTTGGGTAGTTGAAGGAAATTCAGCAAGGTTTTTATATGAAAAGGTAGGTTTTATAAAAGAACGTGTACATGAGTTTGTTGTTAAAGGTATAAAGTAGAAAAGGTTATAAATAAAAGTTTATAGAGTAAATAATTTTTATTTATAACATATGGAGGAAATATATTATGAATAGTTGGAAAAGTGATAGAATTGGTTCTGCAGAAAGAGGTGAAAATCCTACAGTAATGGTAAGAATGAAAAGTGGCTTTGCTGTTATAGGAGATAATCAATTTCTGCCTGGATATTGTGTTCTTCTTGGATATCCGAGAGCGAGTTCATTAAATGAATTATCTCTAGAGGAAAGAACTCAATATTTAACTGATATGACATTAATAGGAGACGCCATTATAAAAGCATGTAATCCATTAAGAATTAATTACTCTATTTTGATGAATTTAGATCACTATTTACATGCACATATTGAAGCTCGTTATGATTGGGAACCTGAAGAGAATAAGTGCAGACCATCTTATTTTTATCCAAAGGAACAAAGATATGGTAGTCAGTATGAATATTCAGATGAAAAATATGGTGATTTAAAAACTAATATAACAGAAAATTTGTTGGAATTAATGAAGATGGCTGGTTACTAAATACTTACAATAATTAATTTCCGAATTTATTAAGAATATTTTAGTGAGGTGTATACCGTGATTGATTACAATGAAATTTTAAGAGAAAATTTAGTCTTAAAATCAAAGAGGTTAATTTTAAGACCATTCACTTTGGATGATATAGATGATGTTTTTTTATATGCCAGTGATGATGTTGTAACAAAATATTTAACATGGCCTTCATATAAGGAGATATCAGAAATAGAGGACGTTGTGAAAACATACTATATTGATAAAAGTGGAGTTTTTGCAATTGAATTAGAAGAAGAAGAAAAATGTATTGGATGCATTGATTTAAGACTATATATTGAAGATAATAAAGCGAGTTTTGGTTATGTTTTGAATAGAGGTTATTGGAATAAGGGTTATATGTCAGAGGCTTTAAATCTAATACTAGACTTTTCTTTTTCAAAACTAGAATTGAATCGTGTTGAAGCTACGCACTACATAGGAAATGAGGGCTCTGGTCGTGTTATGCAAAAATGTGGTATGAGATATGAAGGAACTGGCATACAGGAAGTAAAAGTAAAAGGTATTTTCTATGATGTTGTTCACTATGCAATTTTGAGAGAAGAATGGTTAATTGGATATAGTGACTAATGAAGATAAATTTAAGTTAATTGGAGGGGTACATATATGGATATAGTTTTTGAACTAGGACAAGCTGATGATTTTGATGAGTTAGAACAGCTTTATAACGATTTAAACGACCATTTAGCAGAAGGAGTAAACTATCCTGGATGGAAAAAAGGGATATATCCTGTACGGCAAAATGCAATTGATGGAGTTAAACATGGAAATCTTTATGTAGCAAAGCATAATAATAAAATAGTTGGTTCTATTATTTTAAGCCATGAGCCTGAACCTGCATATTATAATGCAGAATGGGGATTTAAGTCTGATTATTCAGATGTTTTTGTAGTATATACATTTGTAGTACACCCAAAGTTTTTGAAATGTGGTGTAGGTAAAGCGTTAATGGATTTTGCTATTGAGCATAGTATTAAGTCACAGGTTAAATCAATTAGATTGGATGTCTATGAAGGTAATATACCTGCAATTAAGCTATATGAAAAATGTGGTTTTAAATATATTGATACCGTTGACTTAGGGCTTGGAAACTATGGGTTGAATTGGTTTAGATTATATGAAAAATTACTTTGACAGTGTGAGTATACTCTATAGTTAAATTATTAAGTATAAAAGTGGGAGGAAATTATGGGGATTAAATGTAAAGAAGTTTCAGATTATTTTGCAAGTTATGGAGTGGAAAAAGAAAAACGATTGGAGTCCATTAGAAATATAATTCACGATATAGTTCCTGATATAAAGGAAAAAATGTGGACTAAAGTTCCATGTTTCTATATAGATAGAACAACTATTGTTATTCGCGTATTCAATGATCATATAAATATTTTTGTGGATGAAGTATTTCAATATAAAGATGAGTTATTAGAATATAAAATTACACCAAAAGGCGCACTACAAGTATTTGATAATCAGGTAATACCATTTGAAACTTTATCAAAGATATTTAGGGCTTGTTTCACAAGTGTGTATTAGGATTCCTATAACTGCCCATCACACCTTATATGATTGTTTGGCTTGTCAGCATATTTGTCCAATGAATTCGGAGCAAAAAGAGAAAATTATTGAGGATATAATTTTTACAGAAGAAGAAACCAATATGTTATTAGAAGGGAAATCCATTGATTCTTTTTCAGCGGGCTTTAAATCGAAAGTATATATGCTAGGAATTGATCAATGGTATGAAGCAATTCCAAGAAATTTGAAAGCTTTATTTGATAATATGTAATACCGGTAATATTGAAACTTTGCAGTAAAATTATATAATAAGAGAAATATAAATTAAGAATTGGAGGATTAGAATGGATACTAAGAAGAAGTTAGTTATTGCTATAGCAGCAGTATTTGGTGGTGGAAAGACTACTGTTACAACAGTATTAAATAAAAAATTACATAATTCTAAAGCATTATACTTTGATGATTATGAATTTGATAGTCCTGAAGATATATGTGAGTGGGTTGAGAGAGGTTCAGATTATAATGAATGGAACTTGACACCTTTAATTAATGATTTAAATTCCTTACTTTCCAATTCTATAGAATCATTAGACTACATAATACTTGATTATCCATTTGCTTATAAATATGATAAAATGAGTAAATATATAGATTTGACAATATTTATTGATACACCTCTGGATATTGCCATGGCTAGGCGTATATTGAGAGATTTTAAAGAATTTTCTTTTGAAAGTATAAGGCAAGATTTAGATGTTTATTTATCACGTGGAAGATTAGGTTATTTAGAAGCGTTGAATTCAATTAAACCAAACTCTGATTTTGTAATAGATGGTTCCTTACCAGTAGAGGCTATAGTAAGTCAGATTCTTGAAATAATCAATAGGAGGAGCAAATTTGAGAATATGAATTACGTAGAATACATACGGGATAGAGTTGGACATGATGCAATAAACTTAACAGGGGTAAATATTTTAATAATCAACAAAAACAATCAAATTTTGCTTCAAAGAAGGGGAACATTTCCATATAAGTGGGGATTAGTTGGAGGAATTACAGAACTAGGAGAATCCCTTGAAGAAACTGCTATTAGAGAATCAAAAGAAGAGACAGGATTAGATATTAAGGGGCTAAAGCTACTAGGAACTACATCAGGAGAAAAATGCTATATGGACTTACCTAATGGCGATAAAGCATACTTTATAACTGTTGGATATTTTACTAAAAGTTTTAGTGGAGTATTAAATATAGATGATTTTGAAACTAAGGAATTGAAATTTTTTAGTTATGAACAATTACCTGACAATATACCAAATAGTCATAGGGTAATGATAGATAAATATTATAATAATTTTGAAGGGGGAGATTTAAATGTGGATGGATTTAGATAATATTTGGCAAGAGGCTTTTTCATTGGCTTGGGAATCTTTTAAAAGAAATACTATTCCCATAGGAGCTGTTATAGTTAATGAAGAGGGTAATATCATATCAAGAGGTAGAAATAGAATCTTTGATTATTCTAGTAACAATCCATTGGTAGGAAGTAATATGGCTCATGCTGAAATGACTGCTATGATAAATTTAAAAGAAAAGGAACATCCCGATATAAAGAAGATGATGAATTAGAGTTATTTCATATTTGTCTACAATCTGCTTATGAGTATTCAAGAAATCATAAGAGATTAGAAGAAGTATTGAACTCATGGAGAACCTATTGTAGAGAAGGTGTTTTGCTGGGAAAACAACTGTATGATGAAGGTTATTTTTTAGAAGCTATAAAGCAAAGGAAGGAAATTGGACAAATATATGATGAAGTAATACTTAGATTTAACAATATTTAATATTATTGGGAGGAGCACCTTAATGAATCAAGATATATTGTTTAAAACTAATGACTTTGTTTTTAGTTATCGAGTTGCAGGATTATTAATTAAAAATAACAAAGTTCTACTTCAACGCCCTATAAGTGATGCAGGATATGCAATTCCAGGAGGGCATGTTTCTTTTGGAGAAACAAATGAAGAAACTCTAATTCGAGAATTTAGAGAAGAAATAGGTGTAGACATAAAGGTAGAGAATTTAAAGTGGGTAGGTGAAAT
Organism: Clostridium sp. UBA5988; assembly: GCF_002435615.1. Lineage (NCBI taxonomy): Bacteria > Bacillati > Bacillota > Clostridia > Eubacteriales > Clostridiaceae > Clostridium > Clostridium sp. UBA5988. Next base: position 38,023 of record NZ_DJBA01000028.1, read on the forward strand.
TTTCTTTCCTTGGGGAGATAAACCATGTCATCAAATTAATTTATTTTATAAAGTTACTTTAACTGAAGATACACAAATTCCATTGAATGGAGATTTTTATGGGATTGAAAAAATAGAGAATGGCTCATTTAAACTTGAGTTTTCATGGGTGGATTTGAAAGATATTTTAAATGTTGATCTATATCCTACAAATGCCAAAGAGTTACTATTAAATAATTCAAAGGAAATAAAGCATTTTATTTATCGTGAAGAAGTATAAATAATGAACTCAAACTATAGATAAATTAAATCAATTTATAATTTAGCAGACAAGGATAAAGAGGGGAGATTTTTATGAATTTGCATGTAAGAGAAGCAATTAGAAGTGATTATATTGAGATCAATAATCTTGTTAAAGAAGTACATAATTTACATGTTGAAAATAGACCAGATGTTTATGTGAATACTGATACTCCTTTGATAAAAGAAGATTTTTATGAGTTATTAAGCACCAGTGACACAAAGGTATTTGTAGTAGAAGATCTTAATAATAAAGAGTTAGTAGCATATAGCATTGTGAAAATTATGGCCCATAGAAGTATTCAGATACTTAGACCAATGACACTTGCTTATATAGATGATTTTTGTGTTAAAGCTAGTAAGCAAAAGAATGGTATTGGAAGATTGCTTTTTGATTATGTTGTAAGTTATGCAAAATCAGAAGGAGCTTTATCTTTACAGTTGATTGTATGGGAGTTTAATAAAGATGCTATTAAATTCTATGAATCATTGGGAATGACAGTAAGAAATAGAAGAATGGAATTAAACTTGAGTTAATATAAATGTAAAAAATATAATTTAAAGATAGGTACTGAGGGAAATAAATCCCCTAGTACCTTATTGTTTTTTATGAACATTTATTATTATAGGTGAGTATAATAATAATGAATCTAATAGAAATAAAATTTCATATAGATAATAGGGGGAAATCATTTATGTCAGAATATTATAATGGTGAAAACATCAATCAAATAAATTATACAAACCAAGGTTTAAATGTAGACAATAGTGATTATAGTAATGATTCAAGCTATTGTCCAGAGTATCAATATAATTGCTCACAATGTCCTTATTACAATCAATGTCAACAACAGTGTTGCTGCTGTATTGGCCCAACAGGACCACAAGGTCCAAGAGGATGCATGGGACCGCAAGGGCCAACAGGACCACAAGGTCCAAGAGGGTGCATGGGATCGCAAGGGCCAACAGGACCACAAGGCCCAAGAGGATGCATGGGACCACAAGGCCCAACAGGACCACAAGGCCCAAGAGGTTACATGGGACCGCAAGGGCCAACAGGCCCACAAGGAGCAACAGGTGCGACAGGTGCACAAGGACCAACAGGTCCAATAGGAGCAACAGGTTCAACTGGTGCGCAAGGCCCAACAGGCCCACAAGGTCCAAGGGGTTACATGGGATTACAAGGACCAACAGGCCCACAAGGAGCAACAGGAGCAACGGGAGCAACAGGAGCAACAGGAGCTCAAGGACCAACAGGCCCACAAGGAGCAACAGGAGCAACAGGAGCGACAGGAACAACAGGAGCAACAGGAGCAACAGGAGCAACAGGAGCAACAGGAGCTCAAGGCCCAACGGGGCCACAAGGCCAAATAGGCCCAACAGGCCCACAAGGAGCAATGGGAGCAACGGGTGCGACAGGAGCTCAAGGCCCAACAGGCCCACAAGGAGCAACAGGAGCAACAGGAGCAACAGGAGCAACAGGAGCAACAGGAGCAACAGGAGCTCAAGGGCCAACAGGTCCACAAGGCCCAATAGGCCCAACAGGACCACAAGGAGCAATGGGAGCAACAGGAGCGACAGGAGCTCAAGGTCCAACAGGGCCAATGGGAGCAACAGGAGCAACGGGAGCAACAGGAGCCCAAGGAGCAACAGGATCGCGAGGCCCAACAGGCCCACAAGGACCAATAGGCCCAACAGGTCCGCAAGGAGCAATGGGAGCCACAGGAGCAACAGGTGCTCAAGGTCCAACAGGTCCACAAGGGCCACAAGGAGCAACAGGAGCAACAGGAGCCACAGGAGCAACAGGAGCAACAGGAGCAACGGGACCAACAGGACCACAAGGCCCACAAGGAGCAACAGGAGCAGCGGGGGCAACTGGTTCTACAGGCCCACAAGGACTAACAGGAGCAACAGGAGCTCAAGGACCAACAGGTCCACAAGGACCGATTGGAGCAACGGGAGCAACAGGAGCAACAGGAGCTCAAGGTCCAACAGGCCCAATAGGACCAATAGGGTTAACTGGAATTCAAGGTCCAACAGGACCGCAAGGAGCAACAGGAGCAACAGGAGCTCAAGGTCCAACAGGCCCACAAGGACCAATTGGAGCAACAGGAGCGACAGGGCCACAAGGAGCAACGGGAGCACAAGGACCAACAGGACCACAAGGACCAACAGGCCCTACTGGTGGAAATTCACAATTAAGAGGACTTCAAGTTTCTAGAAATCTACAACAAGAAGTTCTAGCAAATGCTCCAATCATATTTGATGCTATTAATGCAAATTATGATGGAGATTTAGTTTGGAATACAAACACAACTATTACTATTAACAGGGCAGGAATTTACTACGTTAGTTGGTGGGTTTCTTATGAGAGTACAGTAGCAAATTATGTTTCCTTTGCAGTCTTGCAAAATGGGTCCATACAGGGGCCAGCAAGTAATCCTAGTAATGTAAGAGATCAAATTTCTGGATTTGTAATAATAAATGGAGCTGTTGGTGATACAATTAACTTAACCAATATAAGTACGAATTCAGTATTGCTGGCTACAGACGCAAATGTTCGTGCATCTTTGTCAATAGTTAGCGTACACCTATAAAATTTACTCAGCTGGGGTTATAATAACCCCAGCTAAATTTAAGAATAGTAATAGAAATACTTAAAGATTATAAAAATAAATGTATAAATTGTAAAGATTTTAGAGCATAGTGAGGTGTTTTATGATGAATTCATATAAAATTTGTGTATATGCAATATGTAAAAATGAAGAACAGTTCGTAGAAAGATGGGTAGACTCAATGTCTGAAGCTGATAGTATAATAGTTTTAGATACTGGTTCAACAGATAATACAGTAAACAAGCTGAAAGAATTAGGAGTGAATGTATATAAAGAAATTTTTAATCCATGGAGGTTTGATGTAGCAAGAAATAAATCGTTAGAACTAGTGCCAGAAGACACTGATATTTGTGTATGCACAGATTTAGATGAGGTATTTGAAAAGGGTTGGAGAGAAAAGGTTGAGAATGCATGGAAAGAGAATACTCAACAGTTACGATATAGATATACTTGGAATTTTGATGAAGATGGAAATGAAGGATATGTATTTTTATACGAAAAAATTCATGCACGTAATGGCTTTAAATGGGTTCATCCTGTTCATGAAGTTTTGAATTATTATGGTGATCAACAATATATTGTTAGTACTGAACCCAAAATACAACTAAATCACTATCCTGAAAAATCAAAATCTAGGGCACAATATTTAGGTCTTCTTGAATTGTCGGTACAAGAAGATCCAACTGATGATAGAAACTTACACTATTTAGGCAGAGAATATATGTATATGGAGATGTGGGATAAATGTATTAGTACATTATTAAAGCACCTAGAATTACCAACAGCATTATGGAAAGCTGAACGTTCTGCTTCTATGAGATATATAGCAAAATCTTATATGGAGAAAGGAGATATTAGTAAAGCTAAGGAATGGTTTGCCAAATCCATTTTAGAGGAACCTAATTTGAGAGAACCCTATGTAGATATGGCAAATTTATTATATAGATTACAAGAATGGTCAGGGGTGCTTTATATGATAGAATGTGCACTTAAAATAGAAGATAGACCGTTATCTTATATTAATGAACCAGGACCATGGGGTTCAGAACCATATGATCTTGCTTCCATTGCTTGTTTTAATTTACAACTTTACAAGAAGTCATATTATTATATAACAAAAGCAGTTGAAATATCACCTAGTAATAACCGTTTAAAGAATAACCTTGATTTAATAAAAAAATTTATCTAATAATAATTATTAGAGATAGATGAAGTTATATACAATATGATTAATAATAAAAATAAAAACCTTTATTTTTGATGTTAACCATTTGAAAAATGTGGAATTAAACTTGGGTTAATATAAATGTAAAAAATATAATTTAAAGATAGGTACTGAGGGAAATAAATCCCCTAGTACCTTATTATTTTATATCATGTTAAATTTCAAGTTACACTAGATCTATATTTCTTCTAGAAATTTTAAATCCTATTTTTTCTTCAATTTTTTCAAGTAAATAGGTATCTTTGGGATCCATAAAACAGCAAGTATAGCCACTTTCACCAGCTCTAGCTGTTCTACCAATTCTATGAATATAGCTTTCTGGAGATTCTGGAATGTCATAGTTATATATGTGAGTAATACCAGAAATATCAATACCTCTTGCAGCTACATCCGTTGCAATTAGATATTGAATATCCGCATTTCTAAAGGACTTCATGATTCTTTCTCTTTTATTTTGAGGAACATCGCTATGAATTTTCTCGCAATTAAATTTTCTTTTACACATAGCCATTTCAAGAGCATCGGCTCTTCTTTTAGTTCTGCAGAAGATTATTGCCATAAATGGGTTATCTTCTTCAAGAGCTTTTAAGAGAGAATCTTGCTTTAAGCGATCTGTAGTTTCAACGATTTCTTGATTTATAGTAGAAAGAGTTATGCTTTCTTTTTTTACAGACACCACAATAGGATCTTTCATATATTTATAAGCAAGTTTTTTAACAGAAGAATCCATAGTAGCAGAAAAACATAATGTTTGATGGTTTTTAGGGGTATGCTTAATTATATTTTCTACTTCATTTTTAAAACCCATAAGTAGCATTTGATCTGCCTCATCAAGAACAAAGGTTTTAAGCTTAGATAAATTGATTGATTTTCTCTCAAGATGGTCAAGAAGTCTTCCAGGGGTAGCTATTATTAAGTGAATGCTTCCCTTAAGCTTATTTAATTGGGAACCTATATCTTTTCCACCATAAGCAGCTAAAATATTTATGTTTACGCTCTCAGCTAATTTAGAGGCCTCGTTAGTAATTTGAATGGCTAACTCACGGGTTGGAGTCAGTATTAACACTTGTGTAGCATCAAGGTTCGGATTAATATTTTCAAAAATGGGCAATAGAAATGCTAAAGTTTTACCTGTGCCAGTTTGAGCTTCAGCTATAAGGTCTTTTCCATCTTTAATATATGGAATACTTTCTCTTTGAATATCAGTTGGATCTTTTATCCCAGACTTGTTTAATATATCTATTATGTTTGTACTAATTCCTAATTCTTTAAAATTCATTTACTCATACCTTTCATCCTTTATTCAACGCCTAATAGTAACACATATTAAAGTATTTATCAATTTAATAGATTCCATACAAAAGAGATGAATAATCCTTATAATGTGGAGCATAATGAATGGTGAAAAAGAAAGGTAGTAGAAAAGGCCATTGCAAGGTAATAACACGAAATATATTACTGTTGAAAGTAAGGTGAATATATTGAGTAAAACTACTAGAAGAGGGTATGTCACAAGGGATGAAAAGGAATTTGGAGATGAATACAGATGTAAATTAGAAAAAGCAGGAGAAGAGCTTTTGTTTCTATTAAATAGGGGATATAACATAAAGGGGGCATCAACTTTTATAGGAAATCACTATCTTTTATCTGAAAGGCAGAGGCTTGCATTAGTCAGGGGAATTTCTAAAAGTGAAGATGTTAAAAATAGAAAATCTAAAGAAGTTACTGATTCTTTATCTGGTAAAACAGTTAACATAGATGGTTTTAATACAATAATAACTCTAGAAGTTGCACTTTCTAATTCACTAATTATAAAGTCAATGGATGGTACAATAAGAGATTTAGCAGGACTTCGGGGTACATATTCAGTCATAGATAAAACAGATATGGCAATTAAACTACTAGGTGAAAGATTAGGGCAATATAAAGTTAATAAAGCTATATTCTATTTAGATAAACCAGTTTCAAATTCAGGGAGACTGAAGATGAGAATCTTAGAATTGCTAGAAAATTTACAATTTAAAGTGGAGGTAGAGATTATTAACAATGTGGATAGTATATTAGAAACAAAAGAAAATGTAGTATCTAGTGATGCAATTATCATTGATAAATGTAAGAGTTGGATAAATATGAATAGGAGTATTATTGATGATAAGAAGTTAGGGGTTAATTGTGTGGATTTTAACATATTAAAATAAATTTTTGTATTATAGGTTTAATTTTTTAATATATCTTTCCTTTGCTATTAATTTCATAGCATTATAAGTTGTATATTGAACAAAATAGTAGAGTAACACCATAAGTTAATTTTATTTTTATAAGGAGGTATAATTGCTATGAGTGAAAAACATGATTGTTCTTGTGCAAGCCAACAGGAAAAAGAAAAGAAAGCAAATAATTCCGGAACCAAACATAGTAAAAAGACACATAAAAAAGATTAATGCATTAAAAGAGCTAGTTAAATCTAGCTCTTTTTTAGTATATGGAAATAATATTAATAAATCGGTATAATATAATTGATACTTCAAATTTTAGATTTGATTAAGGTAATTAAATAGCTTTCAGGAGGAAAATGTATTATGAAAGAACAAGAGTTAAAAAAATCCTGTTGAGGTAGTGAACAAAATTCTACTTGGGAAGTAGGAAATAATAGTTTTTGTCCTCTATGTAATAGTAAAGGAATAGAAGTAAAAAATATCACTATAAAACATCTGGTTATTGATGAATTTGTAGATGAAATAAAAGAGAATACTTATTTTATTTGTATGAATGAGGAATGTAATATTGTTTACTTTAATCCATATTTAGGGACATCATATAGTAACCAGCAGGTAAGGGTACCTATATGGTTTAAAAAAGATGCTAACCCTAAATATATATGTTATTGTAATGAAGTTACAGAACAACAAATTATAAATGCTGTTATTAATAATGGAGCAAAAGATATAAAAGATATTATTAGACTTACAGGAGCAATGAAGAATGGAAAGTGTGAAATTAATAATCCTTTAGGAAAATGTTGTAGCCCATTTATTCAAGAAGCTATTAATAAATCATTGAACATAAAAGACAAGTCATCTTTGCAAAAATAAAGCATTAAAAGATGAACTGAAATATCCAGATTAGGCAAGAATTTAAGAATAGTATCGTATGTAATTAATTATCCTAAAATATAGTCTTTCAGTAAAATGAATAAAAAATATTTCTTATAAAAAAATATACCCCTACCATAGCCACTTGGAAGGGGTATATTTTATTATGTTATAATATATTATTAGGAAAAGTTCTATTTATACTTTTTAAAAAAGAAATTTAATAATTGGCTATGGTGATTAATATTATTCGAATAAAAATTTTTCAAGCTCCTCAACCTTATTAAAATAATAATCACAGTTTTTTTTCATAAATTCTATAATTAAGCTATTTGTGTGTGACCATTCAGCACTAGCAAAATCTACATTACAACTTTTTGCCATATCAAAGCCTGGCTTTAAATCATCAATCATTATAAGCTCGCTAGGTTTAAGGTTATATTTACGCATAATTTCCTGAAGAGGATATGGATTAGGCTTACGCTCTTCTTCACAGCGTTCCCATCCGAAAATCATGTCTGGAGCGAGACTACAATTCTCTAAATAATCACGATTTATATTTTCACTGTAAGAATGAGAGACAACGCAAACTAGTCCACCTTCTTCTTTTTGTCTTTGAATAATTCTTTCGAATCCAGTATAGAAGGCTGGTATGTTATATTGTACATACTCATTCCATGTAGTAAGTTGATATTCCATTTCCTCAGATGTAAACTTCAGAATATCAAAGCATAAAGAATTAAAGCCAGGATCAAAGCAGTACATCATAAATTCATCGAGAGTTATTTCTGTATTTGGACGAAGTTTAGACAATGTATTTTTGAACACTGGAAAATGTATTTCAGGTGTACTTCTAACAACGGTATCGTCATGATCAAGGACTAAACATTTATATTTTAACATAGCTGACTCCTTTTATATTTTTATGTTTTGAGATTTAATTTTTAATTTGTTAGTACTATAAATACAAATATATATTAACTAATATATATTATACATGAATATAAATATATTTTGGAGATATTTTCATATAGATTGTAGAGATAGGTTTGGAGTTAAATAAATTGACATCTACATGAGTTATTTATATAATTATCATTGAGTAGATTAAAACTCAATTTTAAGAAAGGCAAGGTATTTGCAGACATGAGAATATAATTCACTTTATTTATGAGAAATCAAAATTAGAATGAGGCCTAAAGAAAGGCTTTGTTGTTATGCATTTTATTTGATTTTGTGAGTGGATAGTATTTTTGTAACTGTTGATATTTTGTCAATATAATGTTTTTTAATCTTAATGATGCTTTTAATCCTAATATATACTAATATTTTTGTATATATTTTAAGGGTTTATTCAGTGTATATTAAAGATTATTATTAGTTGCGATGCTATCCTCTCCAGGTTATTAAGGAGGGGATTTTTTGTTATTAGTTGAATGTAGTAATATTAAAAAAAGTTTTGGTGATAGATCCATCTTGGATATAGAAAGTTTTAAAGTTTATTCTCAGGATAGAATAGGTATTGTAGGTATAAATGGAGTAGGTAAAACTACATTAATTAATATATTGTGCCAGAGATTGCAGTCAGATGAAGGCAATGTTAAGTTATATGGAACATACTCATATATATCACAGTTAGAAGGACCAGAAAGTACATCAATAACCAATGAGATGGCTTCTAGATTTAATGTAGAAAGTATTTGGAATGAGAGCATGAGTGGAGGAGAAAAGACTAGATTTAAACTTGCTCACGCCCTAAGCCAGAATAGTATGTTGATATTTGCAGATGAGCCTACTAGCAATATGGATATAGATGGCATTGAGCTTATGGAAAAAAGTTTTAAAAAATATAAGGGAGCATTAGTCCTTATATCTCATGATAGAAACTTCTTAGATGGATTATGTAATAAGATTTTAGAAATAGAGTATGGCAGAATAAAAATTTATAACGGTAATTATAGTGATTATGCTGCTCAGAAAGTCAAGGAGAGAGAAAGAGATGAGTTTGAATATGAGGAGTATATAAAGGAAAAGAAGCGACTCAAAAGTGTAATTAGTGATGCAAAACAAAAGGTAAAAAGTATAAAAACGGCTCCTAAACGAATGGGAAATTCCGAGGCTAGGCTTCACAAGATGGGAGGACAAAAGGCCAAGGCGAACATTGAAAGAGCGGTTAAAAATATTGAAAAGAGAATAGAACACCTTGAAGTTAAAGAAAAACCTAAAGAACAAGTTACCATAAAGCTAGGCATTGAGGATTCAAATAAGCTCCATAGCAAAGTAGTTATAGAAGGTAAAAATATAACTAAATCATTCGGTAAAAAGATTATATTAGATAATGCTGAATTTAGTATATATAATACTTCAAAGGTAGCACTAATTGGTCCTAATGGATGTGGAAAAAGTACTTTTATAAAAATGATAATGGACAATGATAAATCCATTAGAATTGCAAAAGGAGCAAAGGTAGGATACTTTAGTCAAGCCATAGACATTTTAAAAGTAAATTGTACTATCATAGAAAATGTAATGGAAAGTAGTGTACAGGATGAAACCTTTGCTAGGATACTACTAGCAAGATTATTATTTAAAAGAGAAGATATTTATAAAAAAGTAAGTGTATTAAGTGGCGGAGAAAGAGTTAAGGTTGCCTTTGCCAAAATGCTATTACAAGATATAAATATCCTTATACTAGATGAACCCACTAACTATATGGATATAAATTCTCTTGAAGTAGTAGAGAATGTACTTAAAGATTACAATAGCACCTTACTATTTGTATCTCATGATAGGAGATTTATAGAATCTATTGCAGACCATATAATGACTATAGAAAATCATAAAGTTAATATGTTTAAAGGTAATTATAGTGAGTATTTAGAAAGTAAGAATAAGTGTAAAGATAATTACAAAGAAGAAATTGAAAATGAAGTTTTCGTATTACAAAATCGTCTTTCAGAAGTTGTTGGAAGGCTATCCATGCCATCAAAAAATGATGATGTAGTAGCACTGGATAAAGAATATAATGAATTGTTACTAAAGTTAAAGGAATTAAAAAAGTTAGTGTAGCGTTATAATTAGAAAATTAAAATTAACAATGATACGGATTACCGCACCATAATAAAGTGCGGTTTTTTATATTTATATATATTACACATATAGAGCTAATTATATGGAGGAGATTGGTCTATTACCAATAGAAGGCTAGCATAAAATAATAGTATCTCTATGTAAATTTTATCATAATGAAACATATATAGGAATATATTTCATTAATATGGTTTACGTGATACAATTTTATTGTAAGTAATATTTTTATGGTTTTGAAGTAAAATTAAATGGGGGGTAGAATGGATACGTATAGAAATTAAAAATTGGAATGAAAAATAGGGGTATAGTCAACATTTAATAGGGGGGAATACGTGTGGTAAAAGTAAAAGTATTAGAACTTGCCAATCATATAAGTAAGATAAAACCTGGTTCAAAAAATGAAATAAAGCCGGAGGATCCAGAATATAAAATTTTGGAACCAGTTGTTACAGAAGAAATGGCAGAAGTAGGACTTTGTGTTGAATTCCGTAAACCAAAGAGCGCAGAAGAAGTTGCTGCTTTATGTGGAAAATCTTTAGAGGAAACAAAGAGAATTCTATGGGAATTAGCCCTTGCTGGTGTTTGCTTCGTTGGTGAAGAAGATGGCGTCGACAAGTACTGGTTTGAGATTTGGGTTCCAGGACATATGGAAATGATAGTTAACCATCCACATAAGGAAAATGTTGAGAATTATAAGCAAATTGCTGAGGCTTTTGAGGCCTATGGAAGAAAAAAAGCACCTATAACAGCAGGCATTTTTCCAGTTGGAACAGGCCCTATGCGTGTTATCCCTATAGAAACTTCAATTCAAGGTGAAACAAGAAGAGCATCCTATGAGGAAGTTTCTAAATATCTCAATGAAAATACTATTTTCTCCGTTTCGGATTGTTCTTGTCGTACATCAAGAGAAGCTATGGGAGAAGGTTGCGGCCACTTGAAGGAAGATATGTGTATTCAGCTTGGTCATGCTGCTGAATACTATATCCGTACAGGAAGAGGCAGAGCAATTACCCGGGAAGAAGCTTTTGAAATCATTAAAAGAGCCGAAGAAAATGGTTTAATGCACCAAATGCCAAATGCAGATGGTCCAGGAAAAACTCATGCCATTTGTAACTGTTGCGGCTGTTCATGTTACGCTACGAGAATTGCAGGAATGTTCTTAAATAATGATATGGTGCGTTCAAATTATGTATCAAGAGTTGATAAAGACAAATGTGTTGGTTGCGGAGAGTGTGTTCAAGTTTGTCCAGTTAATGCATTGAAATTAGGTCAAAAATTATGTGCTAAAACACCAATTGTTGAGAAGAAGAGAGTTGACTTTGCCCACAATACAGAGTGGGGTCCAGATAAATGGAATGTTGATCATCGTATCAACAAGAAAAATGTTGTTGATACAGGCACAAGTCCTTGTAAAACACAATGTCCAGCACATATTTCCGTTCAAGGCTATGTTAAGCTAGCATCTCAAGGAAGATATAAAGAAGCGCTTGAACTTATTAAGAATGAAAATCCGTTTCCGGCTGTATGCGGGCGTATTTGTCCAAGAAAATGTGAATCTGCTTGTACTAGAGGAGATGTTGATGAGCCAGTTGCTATAGATGAAATCAAAAAATTTATTGCTGAACAAGATTTAAAAATGGATACTCGTTATGTACCAAAATTAAGACATGAATATGGTAATAAGATTGCAGTTATAGGAGCTGGTCCTTCAGGTCTCTCTTGTGCTTTTTATTTAGCTCTTGATGGCTATAAGGTAACGGTGTTTGAAAAGCAAAAGGTACTTGGTGGTATGCTTACCCTTGGTATTCCTTCTTATAGATTAGAAAAAGAAGTTATAAATGCAGAAATAGATATTTTAAGAGAACTAGGAGTAGAATTTAAAACTGGTATTGAAGTAGGTAAGGACATAAGTCTTAAATACTTAAGAGGTCAAGGATATGAAGCATTCTATATTGCAATCGGTGCCCAGTTAGGCAGAAACCTTGGTATCCAGGGTGAAGATTCAGAAGGGGTTATTACAGGGGTTGATTTCTTACGTAATGTAAACTTGGGTAATGAGGTAAACCTTGAAGGAGACGTGGTTGTAATTGGTGGCGGTAACGTTGCTATTGATGTTGCAAGAACAGCTACAAGAGTTGGAGCTTCAAAGGTTAACATGTTCTGTCTTGAAAGTCGAGAGGAAATGCCAGCCCTTGAAGAAGAAATTGAAGAAGCATTATCAGAAAGTATTGAAGTCAATAACTCTTGGGGTCCAAAGCGAATTCTCGAAGAAAATGGGAAAGTTATAGGCATAGAATTTAAAAAGTGTCTTTCAGTTTTTGATGATAATGGAAAATTTAGTCCTATATTTGATGAAGATATCACTAAGATTGTGAAGGCAAATCATGTTCTAATTTCAGTAGGTCAAGGAATGGATTGGGGTAGATTGCTAGAAGATAGCAAAATAGAATTGAATCCAAACAAGACAGTGAAAGCAGATTCCTTCACTCTACAGACAGGGGAGCCAGATGTATTTGCTGGTGGGGATGTATTAACAGGTCCTAAGTTTGCTATTGATGCCATTGCTTTAGGTAAAGAAGGTGCAATTTCAATTCATCGCTATGTTCAACCTGGACAGAGTTTAGTTCTTGGAAGAGATAGAAGACAGTACTCTGCACTTGATAAAGAAAACTTAACATTACAAGGATATGACCGCATACCAAGGCAGAAAGTAGACCATGTAGATGGAACGAGATCAAAAGAAACCTTTAAGGATTTACGCCCTACATTTACTGAAGAGCAAGTGATGAAGGAAACAGAACGTTGCCTTGGCTGTGGTGCTACAATTACAGATGAATATCAATGTATAGGCTGTGGTGCATGTACTACTAGATGTAAGTTTGATGCTATTACACTTTTTAGAAAATATGATGCACAAAGTGTACCACTTGAAAAGCTTAAACCTATAATTGTTAAAAATATAATTAAGCGTAAAGGTGTAATCACAGCTAGAAAGATTAAAAAGTTATTCACAAAAGATTCTTAAAAATAAAATGAAATAATTGACATATTACAGGAGAAAAGGTGAGGGAACATATAGTTACCCTCCACCTTTTTCCCTAGATAAGAAGGGTGATTTTAATGCATGAATTAGGTGTAGTAATTGAAGTGGTTAAAACTGTTGAAAATTTCGCAGAAAAGAATGGATTAAAGAAAATAGATACAATAGTTTTACAAATTGGAGAACTTTCTTCAATGATTCCTAAATATATTGAATCTTGTTATCCGGTAGCAGTAGATGGTACAAGATTACAGGACACAAAATTAAAGATTGAAATATTACCAGGTAATGCAATCTGTAAAAAATGTAGAAAAGTTTTTAATATCATTGAGAATAGTAGTAAGTGTCCAAGCTGTACAAGTGAAGAATGGGAGTTATTATGTGGAAAAGAGTTTATGATAAAGGAAATAGTTGCTTGTTAAAGTAAGGCTTGGAAGATTACATAAAAACTTTAATAAATAATTTACTGAAAATAAAATAAGAACTATAAGGTCTGTAAATTATAAGTATTTATTTGCAGCCCTTTTTCTTTTAGTCGTGGATGGGATTTAAAGCAATTCGACTTCATCAAGGTGTAACAGCATTCTATATTTTTTCATACATTAGATATATACAAATACTTAGGAAGTGTGTTATTACGAGCTTTATAAGCAATGCCTTGTACAAAATCGCCATTGAAGGTGGGGGATTAGTTAAAAAGAAGTTTGATAAAGAAACTAGAAATTGCAAAAAAGTAAATGAAGAAGTGTTATTGAAAATATTAAGAGAAAATTGCAAAAGTGAAATCGGAATTAAGTTTAATTTTCGAGATATCAACTCCATAGATGTTTTTAAAGAACATGTTCCATTAACCCAATATGATTATTACGAAAACTATATAAGACGAATGTCAGATGGTGAAAAGAATATTTTAATAAGTAAAGATGTGGAATACTTTGGTCATACATCAGGAACCACAGGAAAGCAAAAGTTAATTCCATCTACTAAAACAAGTAGAAAACTTGCTTCAAAATATATGGCCTTACTTACCAATAAATTTTCTTATGATAACTTTAGAGAAAATTGGAATTATGGAAGAGGTTTAATGATAGTTGATATAGTAATGACAACTTATACCCAAGGAGGAGTACCAATATGTTCTGCTACTTCTGGCGGGATGAATGGTATAAGGTTCATATTACCATACTTATATACCTCACCAATAGAAGTCATGAAAATAAAAGATAAGGAATCCTCCCTTTATCTTAATCTGCTATTTGCATTAAAAGAAACTAATCTTTTATATATTAGTGGAGTTTTTATATCTAATATATTGGATTTATTTAGGATATTAGAAAGTAAACATCAGGATTTAGTTAGAGATATAAGAAGAGGATGTATAAGAAATAATTTGAATATTGATGAAAAAACTAGAAAAAAGTTAAATTCACTTCTTTCTCCTGATGCTAGTAGAGCTGATAAATTAGAGTATGAATTTGAAAAAGGATTGAAGGGTATAAGTAGGAGAGTATGGCCTAATTTATCATATATTGCCACAGTAACTGGAGCAAACTTTTCTATATATGATGATAAAGTAAATTATTATACTGATTCATTGCCAATTTATTCACCAGCCTATGCTGCTACTGAGGCTATGATTGGAATTAATCCTTATGCAAATAAGATAAGATATGTAATTATCCCTGACACTGCCTTTTATGAATTTATTCCACAAGAAGAAGGGGAAGAAGATAGTCAGCATACCCTTTGTTTAGACGAGCTAGAAATAGGGACAAAGTATGAAATAGTTGTTACTAATTATGCAGGTCTCTATAGATATAGAATGGGTGATGTTATTCAGGTAGTTGGATTTTATAATAATTGTCCTGAAGTAGAGTTTTTATATAGGAAGAATCAAGTGTTGAATATGGTATCTGAAAAAACTAATGAAGAACATTTAACTAATTCAATAAAAAGTACAATAAAAAAATTAAATTTAAACTTAGTAGATTATACTACAATGCCTGATAACTCGGTTACTCCTGGAAGATATGCATTTTACTTTGAATTTAAAAATAGTATGTCTAATTATAAGATTAAATTATTAGAGGAAACCTTGGATAAGGAGATTAGAAGTTCTAACTTAGCCTATGATAGAGCTAGAAATAACAAGAATTTATCTATGGTAAAAGTAATACTTTTACAACCAAATACCTTCAATACAATTAAGGAATCTTTATATAAAAAGGGAATATCAAAAAATCAAATTAAAATTCCAAGGGTTATTTCTAATAATAGGAGTATATTAAGTATTATTAATAGAAATAAGATATGATATACTTCAATAATTGAAGAAACAATTCTAGCTATGCGTTCATGTGAGGATTTAAATAATAAGGAAATGGAATTATATAATAATTAGTAGATTATAATGGATAATTTTTATACTTATGTAATCATATGGGTAAGTAAATTTGACAAGTAAAAGTAAAAATGATATTATTATATTGTCAGTGTGTATGAAAACTCAAGACCATCTGAAGGTGGTTTTGAGTTTTTTTATAATAAGGTTTCTTACAAAGCTATGAGTCGTTGGTTTATGCTATAGGTAAATGATATTTTAAAAAAGAAAAATAGCATGAAAGAAGAATGGTTGAAAGTAAAAATTATTAAAACACTAGTTTGAAATTAGAGAGGAGACGGTGAAAAATGAATATAAAAAATGAGCAAGTTAATCATATTAAATTCGGATCAGGAGTTATAACGGAGGTAGAGGGCGATAAGATATTAGTGAAATTTCAAGATAAACTTGGAGTAAAAGCTTTCGTATATCCAGATGCATTTAAAATGTTTCTAGAAGCATCAAATGAGGAAGTTCAGAATAGTATATTAGAAAAATTGCATATAAAGCAAGAAAAGTCAAAGGCTGAACTAGAAGAGAAAAGAAAAGAAGAAAAACAGGAAAAAGAAATACTTGAAAAAGCTGCAAAGGAAGAGAAAAAAATATTACTTGCAGAAAAGAGAGCAGCAGCAAAACTTGCAAAAGCAAAAGATGCAAAATAATCATTAGTTTTTGATAAATGGAGAGTCATTGCATACCCTTATGATTCTAAAGATATAATAAAAACACATTAGCAGAGACATAAGGCTATCTTATTAGCTATATGTCCCATTCTAGTTTTAACATATCTTTAAGTACTTCTACCTTATCAGTTCCAATTTTCTCACATAGTGTTTGCTCTATGGCTGCCTTTTGAGATAAGTTTATTTCATAACATTCTTCGCCTAAGGGAGTCAACTGCAAACATTTATCCCTATTATTGTTTGTTGAATTTGTAATTTCAAGTAAGCCCTTTGCTTCAAGGTTTTTTACAAATTTATGAGTTGCTTGCCTAGAGATATCAACATGTTTTGTAACGTAAGATAGAGTTGTCTTTTTATTATATATTCTTGCCATGATATACCATTCAGAGTTTGAAATATGTATATCACTACTATCATTCCATGATTTTTCACATATTCTACGAAGTAGAACGTGACGCTCACTTATTAAATCAATTAAATGTAAATTTTGTAATTCAGAATTCAATGGCTTCACTCCAATCATAATCTTTACTAAAATAATATACAAATAATATACATAATTCATTAAGAATTGTCAATTTAATTGACAATTTGTTAAATTTAATGTACAATGAAATTAGTCAACTTAGTTGACAAAGTACAACAAGGGAGAAATTGAAATGTTTAATATTGGAGAATTAATAATTTATTCGGCCCATGGAATTTGCCGTGTAGATGACATATGTGAACAAAAAATAGGTGGTAAAAAAAGAAATTACTATAAATTGCACCCAGTGGACGATAGTTCATTAAGTATAAGCGTCCCAGTTGAGAGTGATAAGGTAGCTATGTTACAGCTTGTAAATAAAGAAGAGGCAGAAGAACTCTTAGAATCTTTCAGGGAACCAGGTGTAGATTGGATAGAAGCAAATGCTGAAAGAAACCAAGTATATTCTAAGGTTGTAAAGAATGGAGATCGTAAAGAAATCTCTAAGGTAATAAGTACTTTAATGAGAAAAAAGCTTAAAATTGAAGCAGAAGGAAGGAAATTTCATCAGCAAGATATCAAACTTTTATCTTATGTTCAAAGTATATTGTTTACAGAATTGGCCTTCAAATTAAACACAACTTTTGAAGTAATAAATAGAAAAGTTGCTAGATTAATTAATGAAAATGACTACTAAATATGCTCATAATAGAAGTGTATGTTAAAGAGGGTTGTTTTACTCAGTAGAAGTTAAAAAGGTGAGACATAATTTAAGCTATAAGGGCTTTTGAAAGGGTAGTTGATAAAAATGAATATAAGTAATGATAGAAGTATGGCCATAGAAACAGTTATGAACCATATAGAAAAACAATTTGGAAAAGGTTCCGTAATGAAGCTTGGAGGAACCTCAACAATGGATATAGAAGCTATCCCAACAGGATGTCTTGCTTTAGATATAGCCCTTGGCGTTGGAGGAGTTCCAAAGGGAAGAATAGTGGAGATATATGGACCAGAGTCTTCTGGTAAAACAACAGTAGCACTACATATAGTGGCAGAAGCTCAAAAAAGTGGTGGTGCAGCGGCGTATATTGATGCTGAACATGCTTTGGATCCATCCTATGCGAAAAAACTGGGTGTTAATACTGATGATCTGATTATTTCTCAACCTGATACTGGAGAACAAGGACTAGAAATAGCTGAAGCTCTTGTAAGATCAAATGCTTTAGATGTCCTTGTGGTTGACTCTGTTGCTGCCCTTGTTCCAAGAGCTGAAATAGAAGGTGACATGGGGGATTCTCATATAGGATTGCAGGCAAGGTTAATGTCACAAGCCTTAAGAAAATTAACTGGATCAATTAATAAATCTAAATGTGTTGTTATATTTATAAACCAACTAAGAGAAAAAATAGGTATTATGTTTGGTAATCCTGAAACAACAACAGGTGGAAGAGCGCTGAAGTTTTATTCATCAGTTAGGCTTGATATAAGGAAAACAGATATTATAAAAGTGGGGGAAGATATTCTTGGAAGTAGAACAAGGATAAAAGTAACCAAAAATAAGGTTGCTCCGCCTTTTAAGCTAGCTGAATTCGATATAATGTACAACGAAGGAATTTCAAAGGAAGGTGCACTTATTGATATAGCAGTTAAGGAAGATATAGTTGAAAAAAGTGGATCTTGGTTTTCTTATAAAGATGCTAGACTTGGTCAAGGAAGAGAAAATTCTAAGTTATATCTAAAAGAAAATCCTGAAATAGCCTTTGAAATAGAAAATATAATAAGAGAAAAATATAATCTTAAATTAGTAAAACAAACTAAGGAAGATGAATAAATGGTTTAAATATAAAAGAAAGAGAATCATCATATTATGGATATTCTCTTTCTTTTATTTTTTTATATTTATGTAAAAAACTATTGACAAGATTATTTGCAGATTGTATTATTGTATTAAGGAGTTAGTACAACAACACAATAATACAAGAGGGGTGATTAGATGGCATGGGAATTTAAGGACCAAAGGCCTATATATATTCAATTAATTGAGCAGATTAAACTAAAGATAATTTCAGGAGAATACAAGCCAGGACAAAAGTTTCCAACGGTAAGAGAGCTTGCTGAAGAGGCATCAGTTAATCCTAATACTATACAAAAGGCTTTAGCAGAGTTAGAACGGTCAGGGTTTGTTTATAGTCAAAGGACTAGTGGAAGATTTATCACGGAGGATATAGATATGATAAAAGAGATTAAACTGGATATAGCTAAAGACCAAGCAGTAAATTTTCTTAAGAGTATGAAAAGTTTAGGACTTAGTAATGAGGATATCATGGAATTTCTAGGGAAAGTGGCAAAGGAGATGGAGTAATGGGTGAACCAATTTTTCAGTGTAAGGAATTAGTTAAAAAATATGACAATAAGGAAGCACTTAAAGGTATTAATTTAACTTTAGAAAAAGGCAAAATAGTTGGACTTTTAGGTCCTAATGGTAGTGGTAAAACGACTTTAATAAAGCTAGCTAATGGGTTGTTAAAGCCAACGTCGGGAGAAGTAAAGATAGCGGGACTTCCTCAGGGAATAGAAACTCAAAAAATAGTTTCTTACCTCCCTGAAAGAACCTATCTTAATGATTGGATGAAGGTATCTGATATTATAAATTTTTTCAAAGACTTCTATGAGGATTTTGATGAAAAGAGAGCCTATGATATGCTAAGTAAGTTAAATATTGAATCAAATGTCAAGCTTAAGACCTTATCAAAAGGAACAAAAGAAAAGGTTCAACTTATTTTAGTTATGAGTAGGCAAGCAGAGTTATACTTTTTAGATGAGCCTATTGCAGGGGTAGACCCAGCAGCAAGGGACTATATTTTAAACACTATAATAAGCAATTATAACGAAAATGCAACTGTAGTAATTTCAACTCATCTAATAGCAGATATAGAGAAAGTTCTCGATGATGTTGTTTTTATATCAAATGGAGAAATAATGCTACAAAAAAGTGTAGATGAAATAAGAGAAAGTAGCGGAAAGACAGTAGATGAACTATTTAGGGAGGTATTTAGATGCTAAGAAAATTAATGAAATATGAATTTAAGGCTACAGGCAGAATAATGCTACCTCTTTATGGAGCATTGCTAGGATTTTCAATTATTAATAAGATATTTATTGGAACTAATATGGCTGAGGTAAATATGGATTTCTTAGGTGGAATTCCTGCCATTATAACAATGATAGGATATTTCGTAACTATGGTGGCAGTTTTTGTGGGAACACTTTTTATAACTGTACAAAGATTTTATAAAAACCTATTTGGTGATGAAGGATATTTAATGAATACTATCCCAGTAAAAAGTTCTCAAAATATAGTTAATAAATTAGTAGTATCTATGGTATGGACTATAATAAGTGGTTTCATAGCTGCAACATCTATATTTGTAATGGCCTATGAACCAGGGGTATTAAAAGAAGTAATTAGAGAATTTAAAAATATTTACTTTGAAATTGGATTAAATGTTTTCGGTATAATAGAATTTATAATATTGGGAATTGTAGCTTTAGCTCATCAAATTATGATGCTTTATGCATCACTTTCTATAGGCCAGTTGTTTAAATCAAAAAAATTATTAGGAGGATTTGCTGGATTTATGATATTAAGCATTGCTAAACAATCAATAATAGGAATAGGTATGACTATATTAGTTGCAAGTGATAGTTTTATTTATCTATCTTCACACTATGCAATACTTTGCGGAATTATAGTTTGTTTAACTTTCTTCACAATTTTATTCTGTATAACTAACTACATCATGAAGAATAAGCTTAATCTAGAATAGTAAAAAAATTTAAAGCTCCAGTTTTAGTAATAAACTTAAACTGGAGCTTGTTTTTATTATACTATTTAAATAGAGATCTATTTAAATATAAATATATGAATCTATTTAACTATTTAACTATTTAACTATTTAACTATTTGTTGTAGCCATGCGGGTTTCAGGGGTTTTCATATTTTGAAAGCGGGATTAAGTATACTTAAACAAGGATAAAGAACATGATTTAATATAGGAATCATATTTTAAAATATAACTATTTAAGCATTAGATTTTATGTTAAAGTCTTAGTAACATGATTAAATTAGGAATTATTTACTAAGGAGACATAAATAAAGAGGTGAGCGTAATATTATGAAAAGCCAATGGGAAGAAAAATGGTTAGAAGATATAGAGTTTCTGAGAGAAAATCTCATAGAAAAGCATAAAAATTTATTTTTTAATATAAGTAGGGAAGAGTTTGATAGTAGGATAGATAAATTAAAGTCAATGATAGGTGACCTTGATTATGAAGAGATGAAGGTAGAGATTTCAAGGGTGGTTGCCTCAATTGGAGATGCCCATACATCAGTTGCATTTCCTGCTAATAAGTATTTGCCTATTAAGTTTTATTGGTTTGAGGACGGCATTTATATTATAAGAACTAGTGAGGCTTATAAAAACTTATTATTTAAGAAAGTTATAGCAATTGAAGATGTTAGCATGGATAAAATTCTTCATGAACTTTCAGAAATTATATCTTTTGAAAATGAATATTTTTTTAAGGCTCAGAGTATGAAGTATATGCAGGTTGCAGAAGTTTTATATGGATTATTGATATCAGATTCTATGGATAATATAAAAATAACAACAGAACACAATACAGTTAAAGTTAAAACAGTTAATATTAAAGAATTAAAATATTCAGACAGTGAATTGCCTTTATATGCAAGAAGACCTAATGAGAATTTGTGGTATGAATATTTAGAAGATAAAGAGGAACTTTACATAAAGTATAATTATTGTAGGGAAGAGGGAAATATAAAAATTAGTACAAAAATAGTGGAGATTATAGACTTTATAGAGAAAAATTCTACTTATAAAATTACTATAGATTTAAGAAATAATCTGGGTGGAGATTCCAAATTATTAGAACCTTTATTATGCTATATAAAGAATAATCCTAGAATTAACAATAAGGAAAATCTGAAAGTAATAATAGGAAGAGAGACTTTTTCATCAGGATTACTTAATGCTTATGAATTCAAATTTGAGACAAACTGTGTTATTTGGGGTGAACCTTCAGGAGGAAAACCTAATTGTTATGGGGAGATATTAAGATTTGTTTTACCAAATAGTAAATTTAGTGTTAGCTACTCAACTCGATATTATAAATTGATAGATGATGATAGTACTATGTCTCTGTATCCAGATAAGACAGTATATGAAAAAATTGATAGAAGTCACTCGCACACTCGTGACTTTAGCTGTGAGTTAGAGTGACCTGCTCCCTAAGATCAGAAGTTTTACGTATAATACCTTTTTTATATACATTTATACACTCTCTTGAGGGTATAATATTTTTATAGATTAATTTTATTATTGGAGGTGAAATTGTATGGTTCTTAAATCTTTTAAACTTAGACTTTATCCTAATTTAGAGCAATCTTCTAAATTAAATAAAACTCTTGGTTGTACCCGTCTTGTTTATAATTATTTCTTGGATTATAAAATTAATCTATATAAAAATACGGGTACTTCTATAAATTATAAGGATTGCTCTAAATTATTAACTCAACTTAAATTAGAACGTCCTTTCTTAAAAGAGGTAGATAAGTTTTCTATGCAAAATGCTTTGAAGGGCTTACATTCTGCCTATGACCACTTTTTTAAGGATGGATTCGGTTTCCCTAAGTTTAAAAGTAAAAGAAATCCTAAGAACTCATACACTACTAATTTCACTAATAATAACATTAAAATAGAAAATCATCATATTCAGCTTCCTAAAGTCGGCAAGGTTAAGTATAAGGGTTATAAGAATAAAAATATTAGTGAATATAAAATAGTTAGAGCAACTATTTCTAAAAATAATTTAAATCAATATTTTTGTTTTGTTACTTGTGAAGTAGAAGTACAATCTATGCCGAAATTAGCCACTTCTGTTGGTATTGATTTTGGCATTAAAACCTTTGCTACTTTAAGTAATAGTGGAAGCATATTTAATCCAAGAACGCTTTTTGTTTATGAACATAAGTTAAAACAAGAACAAAGAAAATTAAGTAAAAAACAAAAAGGTTCTAAGAATAACGAAAAGCAAAGGTTAAAATTAGCTAAAATCCATAATAAAGTGGCTAATATAAGGGAAGATTTTTTACAGAAAGAAACAACTAAAATTATAAAAGAAAACCAAATTATAAATATAGAGAAGCTTTCTGTAAAAATGATGATGACATCAAAAGAATATAAAAATATAGCTAAAGAATTAGCTAATGTAAGTATAAATAAAGCAATACAAATGCTTAAATATAAGGCTGACTGGTATAAAAGAACTTTAGTAGAAATTGGAGAATATTATCCGAGCAGTCAACTATGTCATTGTTGTGGTTATCAAAATAAGGAATTAAAATTAAGTGATAGAGAATGGATATGTCCTTCTTGTAATACTCATTTAGATAGAGATTATAATGCAAGTATAAATATCTTAAAAGAAGGACAAAGAATATTAGCCACAAGAAAATAGAAAATAGCAAAAAAAGAGGTCGGGATGACCTTGTTAGCCTATGGAGAAGAGAGGTTACTCTTTTCTATGAAGTAGGAATCTTGGCACTTTAGTGCCGAGTAGTTCAAATAATAAGTAGAATAATAGATTAGGAGTGGTTTTATGCAAGTGTATTTTGATAACAGTGCCACCACTGAACCTTATGATGAGGTAATAGATGCTGTGGTACATACAATGAAAAATAATTTTGGAAATCCTTCATCCGCTCATGGTTTAGGCCTTAAGGCAGAAATAGCTCTTAATGAATCAAGAGACAAACTAGCTAAGACTATTAATTGTACCAAGGATGAAATAATATTTACTTCTGGTGGAAGTGAAAGCAATAATTTTTTAGTAAAAGGTTTTACAGGGGTAGGTGCGCACATAATAACTAGTGAAATTGAACATCCTAGCGTACTTAATACCTTTAGGGAATTGGAAGCAGCAGGGACTAAGGTTACTTATTTAAAGGTTGATAATAAGGGTCGTATATCTCTAGAAGAACTAAAAAACAGCATAAATAGTGACACTAGATTAGTAAGCATAATCCATGTTAATAATGAGCTGGGAGTTGTACAGGATATAGAAGCTATAGGGACATTAATAAAGGAAAAAAGTCCTAGAGTTAAGTTCCATGTAGATGCGGTCCAAAGCTATGGAAAGTTTAAGATAGATGTAAAAAAAGCCCAAATAGATTTGTTATCCGTTAGTGGCCATAAAATTCACGGTCCTAGAGGAGTTGGTTTTTCTTACATAAAAAAAGGATTTAATCCTAAGGCTTTAATAAGCGGTGGTGGACAGGAGAGAAACTTTAGATCAGGAACAGAAAATTTACCGGGTATTATAGGCTTTGTAAAGGCTTCAGATATTATATATAATAATGTTCAACTTAATTATTCAAAGGTAAGTGAGCTTAAAGAATATTTTATAGAAAGACTTAGAGATATAAAAGATATAGTGATAAACAGTCCTTGTGAGGAGTGTTTCAGTCCTTATATTTTAAGTGTTTCCTTTATAGGTGTAAGAGGCGAAGTACTACTACATCTTTTAGAGGAAAAGGGAATATATGTATCTACCGGTTCTGCCTGTTCCGCAAAGAAACAAGGAGATAGCCATGTGCTTAAAGCTATAGGCCTTAATACCCAGGAAACAAAGGGAACCATAAGGTTTAGCTTTAATGAGTTTAATACAAAAGAAGAAGTAGATTACACTATAGAAGTACTAGAAAAAAGTTTGAAATTTTTAAGGAGAAAATAATATGAGAAAACTATTACTTATTAAATATGCATCGGAAATTTTTTTAAAGGGATTAAATAGAAGAACCTTTGAAAAAAAACTCATGAAAAATATAGCTTCGGTACTTAAGGATTGCAGATATGAATTTATAAGCGATCAAGGAAGATGGTTCCTCTATAGTGAAGATTTGGAGGAAGTAATGTCAAAAGTAAAAAGAGTTTTTGGCATTTCTGAAGTTTGTTTAGTTACTGAAGTAGAACCTACCATGGAAGCTATCAGTGCTCAAGCGGTTGTGGAAGCTGAGGATTTTGGAGAAACTACCTTCAAGGTTGAAAGTAATCGAGCAAATAAAGCCTTCCCTTTAAATTCTATGGAGATGAGTCGTGAAATTGGTGCTGTAGTATTAAACGCAGTAGAAGGATTAAGGGTAGATGTTCATAAACCACAAAGAATAATAAATGTGGAAGTAAGAAAAAGGGCATATGTATATTCTAAAAGGGTAAAAGCTGTTGGAGGAATGCCTTATGGCACCAATGGTAGTACTATGCTTATGCTTTCTGGTGGTATAGATTCTCCTGTTGCTGGATATTTGATGGCAAGGCGTGGGGTAGAATTAAACGCTATTTATTTCCACAGCCATCCTTACACTAGTGAAAGAGCTAAAGAAAAGGTAAAGGACTTGGCAAGATTACTAAAGGGTTACACTGGGAAAATCAATCTTTACGTGGCACCTTTCACTGATATTCAAATGGATATAATAGAAAAATGTCCTGAGAATGAGCTTACTATAATAATGAGAAAATTTATGATGAGAGTTGCCTGTGCTGTGGCGGAAAAATATAATATAAACTCTGTAACCACCGGTGAAAGCATAGGCCAGGTAGCAAGTCAAACTATGGAGGGGCTAATGGTCAGCAATGACGTGGCAGATAGACCAGTGTTTAGACCTCTTATCGCTATGGATAAAATAGATATTATGGATATATCTAGAGATATTGGAACCTATGAAACATCTATACTTCCTTATGAAGACTGCTGTACAATATTTGTACCAAAGCATCCCAAAATAAAACCTAGAGTGGACTTAATAAGAAATTCTGAAAGTATACTGGATATTGATAGACTTGTTCAAGAATGTATAGATAATATGGAGATATACAACGATCTTTAATAATTGATGTTAAGGCATCTTCAAAAAATAAATAAGCAAAAGGATGCAGTAATTCTAAACTGCATCCTTTTTTTAGATGAAAATTTGGATAATCATAGTAAAATGTCATCTCTGGCTTAACAGCATAGTCATTTATTGTGAAACTAAATATGACAGAGTCTTAATAAAAGGTTTTGATTACCTGATAAGTTAAATGTTGTGTAATAGCTGTTGTAAGAATGTTATAATATATTTAGTAAATATTTTTCATGGTGAAGGGCAGGGTGTCTATGGGAAATACTAAGGATTTTGATAAGGTTTATAAATATTATGATAAGTTTATGGCTATTTTTAACTTATATAAGATTAGAGATATAGAAGATGCAGCCAGTATTAATGAGGATGAAGTGGTTGTAGATATAGGGGGAGGCACTGGCTTTTTGGCTAATCATATTTGTAATAGCTGTAACACTGTATATGTCCTTGATGAAAGTGAGAAGATGCTTTCAAGAGTAGAGGAAAGAGGCAATGTTAAAGTTATAAAAGGTAATGCTTTAAGCACGCCTTTTGATAGTGGTTCTATAGATACAGTTATAATGAGTGATGTTTTTCATCATATCAAAGAACAAGAGGAGCTCATTGCTGAAATAAGTAGGATACTAAAGGATAGTGGAAAAATAGTTATTATGGATTTCCATAAAAATCATATAAGAACCAGGTTGTTAAGATTATTTGAATTTATTCTCTTTGGAAGATTGTTTTTTAGAACTAAAGATGAAATTAAGGTTTTGCTTGAAGAACATTTTCATATAAGTAAAGTTTATGATAAGGGCTATTATTTTATATTTGTAGGTGAGAAAATATGATAAATAAAATGGTATTTTACTTAAAGGTTGGCTATAAACTCTTTAAAAAAGAAGTTGTAAGCAAAGAAGATTATAGAGCAGAGTACGATAAAGTTTCTAATACCTATAATCATTGGCTCAAAGAAATGGGAACACATTCTGATAATATTATTCATTCAAAGTATATAGACCCAAATAAGGAATTGAAGATACTAGATTTTGCTTGTGGAACAGGATATATAACTAAGGGCCTTTTAGATAAATCTGAAAAGTATAAAATCACAGCTGTAGACCAATCGAGTAAAATGCTTGAGAAGTTAAATGCTGTTAATAAGGATAAGGTTACTATTATTAATAGTGATGGTATTGAATTTTTGAAAAAGTCTAATGAAAAATTTGATGTGATATTTTTTGGTTGGGCACTTTCTTATTTCAATCATCATGAATTATTTAAGCTCTTTAATAATGCTTTAAAACCCCAGGGTATATTAGCTATAATTACAAATGTTCATGGAACTTTAGATAAGATAGAGGAAATATTTCTAGAAGTAATGAGAGAGAAGGAAAAGGAAGTAATTAAACCTATGGATATAAGATTAAATTTACCAAAGGGGAAGAAAGGCTTAGTTAAATGGTGCAGGCAGTACGATTTTAAGGTTTTAGAAGTAGATGAAGGTGAAGTGTTTTTTAGATTTAAGGAGCCAGAGGAACTTATGGAGTGGTTAAATATAACTGGTGCATTGGCAGGCACTAAGAAGATATTTAATAATTATAATGAAGTTGAACCTCTTATAGTGGAAAAAATAAAGAAAGAGAAATATAAAAATGAAGCTTATGAAATAAATCATAAATTTGCCTATGGAGTATTTAGAAAGGAATAGAAATGTATGAGCATAAATAATTTAAAAATCATGTCTCAAATGGCTATTGATAAAAATGTTATAAGGAGTATATTTGACATTTATAATATTCTAAGGGAAGATAAGCAGTTTAATCTATTAAAATATATAAAAATGATGAGAAGTTTTATAAAGGGTGAAAAGCTAGTGAAGCATGAGGACAAGTATATACTGAGTACATTTTTACCACCCTTTCCATCTAAGTCCTTTGTACAAAATGTACTAGCAGTTCATGAGCCTAAAAACATATTTACAAAGCAAATCTATGCAGAGAGAACTGCACCTATTTCTATGTATTTATGTATAACACATAAATGTCCTAATAATTGTGTTTATTGTAGTGCAAAAAGTAGACAATTAGGAGAAGAGTTAACAAAGGAACAATGGATTAAGGTTATACAGGAGCTTCAAGAAATGTGCACTCCTATTATTGGAATTACAGGAGGAGAGCCCATGGCACGTGAAGATATATTTGATATAGTAAGAAGTATAGATAATAGAAGTACATCTATTCTATTTACCAGTGGTTTTAATCTAAGCTATGAAAAAGCAAAAAAGTTAAAGGATAGTGGTCTATTTGGCATTGGAATAAGTTTAGATTCTTATGAAAAAGATATACACAATAAAAATAGAAATAATGAAAATGCCTTTGATTATGCTATTGAAGCTCTTAGAAATGCAAATAAAGCAGGGTTATATGTAATGGCACAAACCGTTATATTGAAAGAAAATCTTGATGAGGAAGAGTTATTTAAGTTATTTAAATTTGCTAAGGATAATGGGGCCCATGAAGTTAAGATACTTGAACCTATCCTAAGTGGCAATCTTTTAACAGAAAAACAATTAAGTAATGTAATGTATAGTGAAAGTGATAGAGAAAAGCTTATAAAATTGCAACATAAGGCAAATAAAATAAGTGATTTATCTAAGATAAGTACCTTTGCTTATACAGAAAGTGAATTAAAATTTGGTTGTGGAGCAGGAAATCAACATTCCTATATAAGTGCTTCGGGAGAATTATATCCCTGTGATTTTGTGCCTATGAACTTTGGAAATGTAAAAGAAGAATCTATAAAAAAACTATGGATTGAAATGAAAAATCATATAGGCAAGCCTAAAGTTGGATGCTTTGCTCAAAAAGTAAATAGGGAAGTATTTAAGCAATCAGAAGGGATACTTCCACTTAGTAAGGAAAAGGCAATAAATATCTGTAATAAGAATAAAAGTGATAGATATCCTAAATATTATAGTGATTTGCAGTAAGGAAATTAAAGGGGCTTTTAAAAAGCACCTTTTCTGTATTATTTTAAGATTATAATTGGCTAAAAGACAATTCATAAATAAAAAAGATTCTATATTAAATATAGAATCTTTTTATGGTTGCGGGAGCAGGACTTGAACCTACGACCTTCGGGTTATGAGCCCGACGAGCTGCCAACTGCTCCATCCCGCGATATTAAGTTCTTAAGAGATTTCCTTAAGCTTCTTACTCAGTATAGTATTAATAGTGAGATAAGTCAATGGTATTAGCAAAAGAAATATTATATTTTTACGTGTATAATTTAATGAAGATATTTCATTAAGATTTATACATCTAAATAGACATATTTAAAGGGGAGAAGGGCATGTTAGATTCATTAATAAAATCATTATTTATATTAGTACCATTGATGTTAAGTATGGTAGTTTACCATAACTTTGATAAGGAATATGTTATAACTGATAAAATTAGTGCAAAAATAAAAATGGACAAGAAATGGCAACCTTTTTTAGTAGTATGTTCTGCTTTTGTATTTCAGATAATTATTGGAATTATAGGAATATATTTGGTATATATTCCTACTAATGTATTCTTCATATTTAGTGGTTTGATAACGGGGATAGCAACAGGGTTTTCAAATAAACTTCAAAATCAAATTAAAGACAAAGAAATATAAAATAATTAAAATTTATATAAGTGTACCATATGAAGTGTTAAGAGATACATTGAGTGACTTCAATGAGCTACTATTAGTATATAGCTTGTTGGAAAAATTAAATTAATATGGATGTTAATAGATATAAGTCAGTTAAAACGTGCTATAATAGGGAGGTTTTTAAATAAAAAGAGGCTTAAACGTATCTATAATATTAATGGATATGCTTAGTCCTTTAGGAATTATTTATATAAAAAAACTTTTAGGTTATCTTTATTGTCTAAGGTGGCAAGTAGAACGTTTTTTATATAAGTCTTTTTTTAATCCTTTATATATAATTTCTCCGTCTTTGATAATTGTGATTGGTTTAAAGGAAAGTTCTGGGACTTTATGAGAAAGGATTGGATTGTTTGGTTCATTTATGCGGTACTATTCTTAAATATTGCCGAAGCTACCATAAAAGATGTTACTTTAAAAAACTATGGCAATGCGCTTTGTGGATTATTATTATGTTTTACTATTCCATTCCCAAATGGACGAAAATTCTTTAAATTAAGTGCTGAAGATAATAGTATGTTTATAGCTTATACAACTATAGCTTGGAATTTATTATATACAACTTGGAATTTATGCTTTGTTTATGGTGAAACTGGTAAATACTTTGCTAGCTCTATATGCATATTATTGGCAGCAGAAATATATCCAATTATTAAAAGAAAACCTGAACTTTATATCGCAGCTCGTATATATACCTTATCTGCTCACGTATTAATTAGAGCTTGTTTACCTAACTTATTCCCAGCTGTAATGGATGCATCATCATGGTTTAATGCAGATATATTATATGCATGGGGAATATTTAACGGTATAATAATAATTCCTTATGCTTTCTGGTATATATGGCAACTACATTCAGGTAAGGCTGAAGTAAGCTTCATTAGAAGTAATACTTCAGCGATGTAGATAGTAAATCTATATTTTTCTTAAGATACCTTAAACCAAATGATCTAAGCCATTAACTGCAGTTTGTTCATTCTCATTAATAGGAATAACTATGCATTTTTGACCATCAATTATTTGAGATTTTATTTGAGGTATCTTTTCAGGTTTTACTTGAAGTATAACGTCATAGTCAGGAGCATCCTTATTATCTTCTGAATTTATATCCAAAGCTTTCTCTAAATTAGTTTCTAAAGTTTCTTCTAAAATCACATTATCATCATTAACTTCTGTAGACAGGACAGTTTCACTATCTACAGAAGTTTCTTGTTTAACTTCCTCCAGTTTAGTTTGAAGTATTTCTACTTGTTTTTGAAGGTGTTCTTCCTTCTTTCTTTGGGCATTTACCTTAAGTGCCTTTGAATCAATTAAATTTTCTGCTAAAGGAAGATCATCACCAAAGTTTTCTACATAGGATTCTTCAATCTTAGAAGTGATTTCTTCAGGAACTCCACTTTCTATTAAAAGGGTTTGTATATCCTTCTTTGTTAAGCTTATAGGTTCACAATCTGCATCATCATATATAGCATTGTATTCCTCTACCATAGCACTTAGATTTTCTTGTACTTCCATAAAAATTTTATCAGCCTTCTTTTCTTCAGTACTAAAAGAATCTTTAATAATTGACTCAAAGGTTTCTTTTTGCAAGGTAGCAGTTTGCTT
The DNA here is from genome assembly GCF_002435615.1 of Clostridium sp. UBA5988. Taxonomy (NCBI): domain Bacteria; kingdom Bacillati; phylum Bacillota; class Clostridia; order Eubacteriales; family Clostridiaceae; genus Clostridium; species Clostridium sp. UBA5988. Next base: position 69,159 of record NZ_DJBA01000028.1, read on the forward strand.
TGAATAACAACCCAAGGCATTTTCCATTAATTCAGGATGGGTATCCTTTGCATTTTTTGTGTAATACATAATAGAGTTAACGTCTGAACTACGCTCGATAAAAGCAGGAAACACAAAGCCATTAGTTGGAGCATCAACTACCCAATCTCTAATACGTGCTTTTATTTTATTTTCTTCTTCAAAGTATCTAAGACCAGGCTCAGAAAGTGAAACAGGGCATATTGCACATAACACATATTCATATACTTCTTCAGATTCATCTAACTTTGCATTATCAGTGGTTTTAGTAATAACATCATAGGCGTCATGAAAAATAAGTATTATAAAATTACCGGTAAAATCATAATTATCAATAATTAAATCATAAAAATTATCAAGGAGAGCATCATCTTTTAATTGACTTTTTTTAAGTTGCATAAGAGAAATTTGTCTTTCATTCACATAGTCTTCATTAATTGGAAAGTTAAGTTCTAAAATATTATTTCCAATAGTACCAGACAGTACTTTTTTAGCGATTTCTAAGTACTTAAAGTATTCATCCTCATCTAAATTTAGAAATGATTCTCTAAATTTTAAAATGATATTTTTTTCTCCATTAACATAGCAACCACACAACTTAGTGAAGGTGCAATGATCTTTTTTCAACCGTCTTTTTAACTCAAGTATATCTTTTTTTCTCATATATAAACTCCTCAATCTAGTATTTTTCTATTTGTAAGTATTATTAACTATACAGAAAGGCATCACTATATTCATTCCAATAAACAAAGTTCTTAGTATCAGTATTTTCTATACTTAGAACTCCTTGTCCTTTAGGATAAATAAGTCCATGTAAGCCAAACCAAAGATTTGGACACTCACTTAAGTATAATATTTTTTTCATCTTAATTAAAGGGTTTATTAGGTAAAGTAAAAATAGATGATATGAAAATAATAAGCATACCTATAATGTATATGGTATAATAAGGGTATGTTTCCATATAGAAGGTTAGTGGCAGAAAAACTAAAGCAGGATTTTAACAAATAAGTTATATATAAAGAATAGGATATTTAGAGGTAATATTTTAGTATTGAATAATAAGAATGGAGTGGTTATATGTCTAGAGCAAATGACAGAGATATAGTTAGGGGGCAGTATAATTCAGATAAGAATTTAAAAGTCAGGCAAGCTTTACATGATGGTTTTAGTACAAATAAACAGGGATGGTGTAATTGGGTATTTGATCAATATAGGTTTAAGCCCAATGATAAAGTTATTGAATTCGGCTGTGGGAATGGAAGCACATGGGCTAATAATAGAAATAGGATACCAAAGGATATCAAGTTATCTTTGACAGATTTATCTGAAGGTATGTTAAATGTAGTAAAGGATAATCTTTTAGAAGTTGAACAAGTAATTGATTATTCCATTATGGATATACAAAGTATTGGATATGAAGATAGCTCATTTGATTGTGCCATTGCTAATCATATGCTTTACCATGTTCAAAATAGAGATTTAGCAATCAGTGAAATTGCACGTATACTTAAAGCAGATGGAACTTTTTATGCTACTACCAATAGTCTTTATAATATGAAGGGCCTAAAAACTTTAGTGAAAGGTTTTGATTCTCAGATTAATTATTCCTCCTTTTCTGTTGCAAAGGAATTTGGTATAGAAAATGGAGCGGAGCAGTTATCAAAGCATTTTGATTCTGTTGAAACTTTAGTGTATGAAGATTCCCTTCATATAACAGAAGCAAAGCCTTTAGCGGATTATGTTCTATCCTTAGAGGGACATGTAAACATACAAGATATAATGACGGAGAGCAAAATACAGGATTTTTACAGATATTTGGAAGATATAATTTTAAGAGAAGGAAGTATTGATATATCTAAATCTAGCGGAATGTTTATAGCTAAGAACCCTAAGAAAGTGTTATAAAAGGAATAACTTATTCAATATGTTAAGCTAACACTTATTTGTGAAGAGTTATGGATTCCAGTAAAAAGAAAATAAAATGGGGGTTAAAATGAGTATTGAAATAAAAAATCCAAAGGAAGATCAGTATGGTAATAGTAAAGAAAATATTTTTTTAGCCTTTAGTGATGATGGAAGCTATTTGGGAAGTGCTTATACATATCCTAATATAAATTATCACCAGGTCCATGAAACACCATACCTTATCTTTATAGATATTGATTAGGAATTTAAGGGTAGTGGTTTTTCATAAATATATAGTAGAACAAATACAAATTGAATTAATTAAATATTTTATGGGAGATGAATATTATGACTGGAGATAATTTTAATGTTAATTTAAGCTTAAGTGAAGTAGCTGAATTATTAGATAAAGGAATAGTAAATGAAAGTATTACAGGTGAAAGGATAGATTATCATGCTGTAAATATTGATGATATTCATGCTATGATTGTAATAGTCTATGAAAAACATTTCTATAGAGCAGGAAACAGGCTTACATTAACAGTATGCATAAATAATGTTCATGATGTTACACATGTTCACTGCATAGGTGCTGGTGGTGGTGAAGGACTATTTAGATTTGACTGGGGAGCAAGTGATAAATTTACTAATTCTCCAAGAGAAATATTAAAAAATTATATAATATAAACAGTAATTGGGAGGTGTATTTGTGTCTAATTACTATGAACAAAGTTTAAATTCTACAAAATTGTTTAAGGTTTATGATACAAAATATCCAAGAATTAAGCGTTATTTAGGTGAAGAAATCAAATTTGTGGGTGAAAATTTACAGGGTAATGAGAAGGTGTTGGAGGTTGGAACAGGCTATGGCCGTATAATTAAGGAACTGGAGCCTTTTGCATCAAAGCTTGTAGGTATCGATATTTCAAAGGAATCTGTAGAACTTGGTAGGAATTATATAAAAGAAAGCCCTAAATGCAGTATTGAAGTTATGGATGCCCACAACCTTAAATTTGGTGAAGAATTTGATGTGGTATTATGTTTACAAAATGGTTTATCAGCTATGAAAGGATATCCTATGGATTTAATTAGACAATGTATGAAAGTGCTTGTTCCTGGAGGAAAGGCTTATTTTAGCACATACAGCCCTAAATTTTGGAATCATCGTATAGCCTGGTTCTATGAACAGGCGAAGAAGGAGCTGCTTGGAGAAATTGATTTGGAAAAAACTCATGATGGTATAATTGTGTGTAAGGATGGATTTGTTGCTAATACATTTTCTGAAGATGAACTTAAAAAGTTTGGTGAGGAATTCGGTAGTGATTATAGCATTGAAGAAGTAGATGAGTCGAGTCTATTTCTTATTATTAAAAAGTCCATAGGTTAAAGAACCTATAGTGAAAATTGAAATTATAGATAATAAACAACTAATAAAAATGAAACCCTCCATAATACATTTCTGTGTTATGAAGGGTTATTTTATCTACTTTCCCTCTACAAACCATTTGTAATTTGATTCGTAAAATACGTACTTTTCACGGCCTTGAATTTTGCAAGTGTATCTAATTCCGGCTCCTCCAGCTTTTAAGCTAGTGGCTGGTCTGGTGTCTATTATTTTGTCTACTTCATAGTGGCGGCCATCTTCCCAGATTATTTCTCTGGGTTTTAATACACCTTCCTTTGTAAACTCTGCTAAAACATCCACATAAATCTTTGACATAATTACCTCCTAAAAATAACCATGAGGATGTACTGTATGATCCTCACAAGGATTAATTCTTGATAAATTTCTATCTGTATACATAATAGCTCTTTGAATACTCTTATATCCAAAACGTCTTCTAATTTGGTCTAAAGCCTCATCTATTTTTTCCAGTTTAAGTCTTTTTTCATTGTCCATAAATAAATCTGTCTGTACTGGCATTGTATCAATTACAAGGTCAGCACCTCTTACGCCAATACTTCTTACAGGATTTTTAAAGCTATAATTTTCTTTAAATAGCTTAAAGGCTGCCTGGGCAACTTCCTTGGTTATATTGGTAGGAGTTAAAAGCTTTCGTTGTCTTGAAAAACTGCAAAGCTTGGTATCTCTAACTGATATTTCAACTACGGTACATTTAAATCCATTTTCTCTAAGTCGTTTTGTCACACTTTCAGCTAAAACTATTATAATAAGCCATACATCTTCATCACAAACTAAATCCCTAGGCGTAGTAGTACTATTACCTATAGACTTTATGGGAGCACTATAATTTTCAACTAGTACTTCTGAAGTGTCATAACCATTGGCGAAAGAATGTAGAATAAGTCCCATTTTCCCTAGATGCCTTTTAAGAAAATCAGGATGGGTTTTGGCTATATCTCCAATAGTATTTATATTTATGCTTTTAAGTTTTGCATTGGTGCTTCTACCAACATATAAAAGATCTGAAGCTGGTAAAGACCAAGCTATGTTCTTATAATTTTCCTTTGAAATTACAGTTATAGCATCAGGCTTTTTATAATCGGAGCCAAGCTTTGCAAATATCTTATTCCATGAAACTCCTATACTAACTGTAATACCTAATTCTTCCTTCATTCTATTGCTAATTTGCTTTGCTATTTCAAAGCCATTGCCAAAAAGCCCACAGCTCCCTGTTACATCTAGCCAGCTTTCGTCTATTCCAAAAGCCTGCTGCATATCTGTGTACTGCCCATATATTTCATGGGCCATTCTAGAAAATCTTAGATAAAGATCCATCCTTGGTGGCAAAAATATAATTCCAGGACATAGCTGTTTTGCCTGCCACAAAGGCATTCCTGTTTTCACTCCAAATTTTTTAGCTATTTCATCCTTAGCAAGGACAATTCCATGACGAGCTTCAGGGTCTCCACCAACTGCCACTGGTTTTCCTTTTAGCTCGGGATGATGCAAAAGTTCAATACTTGCATAGCAAGAATTAATATCTGAATGTAAAATTACTCGTTCCAAATAAAACCATCTCCATATATGATATATTATTATTATATATATCATTATATGATAAGTAAATAGTTTTATGTATCATATAATGATATTTTTCTATTGTAATTATCATTCCACTAATATACAATTAACATAAGGAGGTGTCTACTGTGAAAAAGACCCTAGGAGAAAAAATAACAGCTGCAAGGGAAGCTATAGGTTTATCCCAATATGAAGTAGCTGAGTTTATAAAAAACAAAGGTATAGATGTGACCAATCAAAAGGTTAGTAAGTGGGAAACTAATTATACTACTCCCAATGCTTATCAGTTTTTGGCTCTTTGTGAAGCACTAAAGGTTAGTGATGTGCTAGGAACCTTTGGGGATTGCAGTGTAGACTCACCTTTGTCTAATCTAAATCAAGAGGGTAAAAATAAGGTAGAAGAATACATAACTCTCCTTATTGCCAGCGGTATGTATAGTAATGAGGTTAAAGAAGAAAAAGTAATATATATGAGGAAGCTTCCTCTTTATGATTTACCGGTATCTGCAGGAACTGGTAAATATCTAGATGACAACTCCTGTGAAATCATTGAAGTAGGTAGTGATGTTCCTATGGAAGCAGACTTTGGAGTTAGAATCTCAGGAGATAGTATGGAGCCTCGTTTTGTAGATGGCCAAATAGTTTGGATTCATAAACAGGACATTTTGGAGGATGGAGAGATTGGAGTATTTGCCTTTGAAAATAACTCCTACTGTAAAAAGATTTCTATTTGTAGAGATGGAATTAAGCTTATTTCCCTTAATGAAAAATATGCGCCTATAAGTGTTCCAAGAGGTGTAGAGTTTCATTGCTTTGGGAAGGTTGTAGAGTAATAAATTTTTTATAGGTACTCAAATCAATTAAGGGAATTCTTTTTAAGAGTTCACTTAAAAAATGTAAGTAGGAAACTATTTAACTATAGAAATATATAACTATTAAAATAGTTGTTGTGGTCATGCGGGTTTTAGGGATTTTCCAATTTTGAAGTTAGGATTAAGTATGTAAAAATATGAAAAATAAATAGCAATAGAATTATACTAAACTTTAATATTTATTTTGTAAATGTTTGAGAAGAATGAGTTTGAAAAAAATATAAGTTACGCATCATGCCTATTTTTTAGTGATTTTCTTTGTTGCTTTCCATTGCAACCATCTGGTATCTAAAACAGTTGCCTTATCTCTTGTCATTATTTCATTGCATGGAAATTTATAGCAGGTTCCACAAAATTCTATTTTATGTATATCCACACAATCAAAAGTATAGCAATCTCCTTTTTTATGTGCTGTACGGCAACCAGTACAATCTCCTTGAATATAATCTGGACAACTACCACAATAAAAGCCACATTTCCCTATCAGACTCATAACCTGTTTATTATCCATCGAAACTTATCCCCCTGTATGTTTTATACACAATAGTATTTAACTATAATCTAATAAATTATAGACTATTTACATACAAATTATAGCATTAATTATAAAAAATTAATATAATTTCATAATTACGCTGATTTTTTATGTAGCCATAGGTTAAATAAGGAAAAATTTATTTAATATGATATGAATTACTGAGGTAGTTAATAGATGTGGTATAATATGGGAATGAGGCGATGTTGTTTATAGCGGGGATTAATAATGAAAAATATATATTATAATTAACAACAGTATTATAAAGTATCACAACAGTAATATATTGTGAGAATGAAAGGATGTGTATATTTGTGAATTTGGAAACGGCATTGATATATGGATTGATTTGTTTTCTGGACTTGGCAACCTAAGTTCATTGTATTACCTGGTAGTGAGGGAAATAAAGCATAAAACAATTATAAATTTCATTTTATCAACTTTTTGTTGAAAATCATAATTTATAAAGAATTTTTATATAGGAGGGTTTTTATGATAGATAATAAGTCGTGTCCCATTTGTGGAAGTAGTGAGATTGGGCAAGGAAAACAAACAGCACAAGGTAAAATGATGCCAGTAGATAACGTTTTGTCTTTAGGTTCAGTAGTTATAGCGGATATTTGCACAAATTGTGGTCATATTTTATCAATGAAAGTAGTAAATCCAGAAAAATTTAAGTAACACAAAATTCTTTTATTGAGCATTATAGGTGGACAATCCACCAATATTCTCATAGCATGTATATTCTATCACTGTAATTTTCAACAGAGCCTATTAAAAAATAAGTGCAAATGTTAAACATCATAATTTGATGCTTAACACTTACACTTTCATAGTACCAAACACAGCCAAATATGAAAAGCAGCATAATTTTAGGATTTGGTTGCTTGCTTGTTTTAGTTATAGTTTAAACTAATAATTTAGATTTTCAAAAGGATTATATTAGAGATTCAAATACAGTGGAGGGGAGAGTATATGATTTGTGTAAATATAAATTTACCTTCTACCAGTGAAGAAATCGTTATAGGTTGATGCGATTTTTTCCCAGGTTATTCTATCCACAACTCCAGTTCTCCTTAGGTCAAATACCTTTTGAAGACTCTTAACATTCCTTTCTGTCGCTAAGTCAAATATGTTGTCTACAGGTAGAATTCTTATGTTATATCCGTTTTTAGCTAAAACGTTTATATACTCTTTAAGAACAGCAACATACCCATTGTTATCTCCAAGTTTTAGTTCAAATGGGAATGGGAAAAGAATATCTGAGGTATTTATATCCCGACCAGAGTCTAATGCCAAATATACAAATACAATATTTCTCCAAGTATTAATATCCACATCACCATCTTGAACTAATCCAAAGGTTCTTTGAAATTTTAGTACAGCATTTTGTGTTCTTCCATCAAAATCTCTATCAACATTAACTTCTGGTATCTCTTTATATAATGTAGATATCTTTCTAAGCATTGTTTTAAGTCTTCTTACATCTTTATTGCTAAAATTTTTCCTTAAAACATACCCTGGATATCTAGTTAAATCTTCCACTGAATAAAGTTCTTCTAAATCTACATAGGCACAGTATATAGTATTCCAAAGTCTTCTATCAACTAATTTTAAAGTAGGCAAATTAAATGCCTTTTGAAATTCCATTAAGGTTTCCAGAGTTTTATAATCAAAAATACCAGTTATAGCATTTTTCTTAAACCCATAAGCCTCTGCTAGGGTGCTTAAATATACTTGTAGCTCCCTTACTTTTCCTCCCTTAGAACCATATTTTAATCCTCCTAATGGATAATCTCCATCAAAACTTGCATCTAACTCTTCAATAATCATATTTTCTTCTGCTTCTTGATCTAATTCAGCCAATCTTTTTACAGCAGTATAAATTGCCGATAATTTATACCAGGTTGCTCTTCCCACTATTCCATCTTGAACTAAATTAAATATTCTTTGAAATACTTTAACGGAGGCTTCAGTGTTAGATCCAAAGATTCCATCTACAGGAATTAACTTAGGAATAGCAGGATAATTTTGTGATATTCTATTTAACTGTTGTTGTATTATAGTTACATTGGAGTTTCTATCGTTTCTCCTTATTGCTGATCCAGGATATGACTCAACTAACCCAGCAATTATTGGAGTTCTTTTTAGTATTTTATCATTACCATAATAATACTGTAATATTTCAAAAGCATTTCTACCACCATTTGCTAAGTCTACAGTTCCCCACTGAGATAACCCATTACATTTAGCTGTTGTACCATTGCAGTATTGTGTAAAATATGGTGCATTACTATTAACTATAGAAAAATATTCATTAAAAATAGAATCTACAATTTCACTTACATTCTCAAATACATTTCCTCCATATACAAAATATTGATCATAGGCTGTAGAATTTGTTATTTGAAATGAATAACCTCTACTTACATACCATTCTGTATAAACTCTGTTAAGGGCAAAGGTTATTTGGGCATAAATGTTGGCTCTTAGGGATTCTTCAGGCCATGTTGGGTAAACCTCATGGGAAGCAACATTTTTAATATAATCTACAAACCTGACAGTGACATTTTGCGCCCATGTACTAGGAGCTCCAAGGTGTACTGTAATATATTCTGGTATATATACTTCTCTTAATACAAAAGGTTGAGATAACACTCCAGTTTTCTGATCTCTTTGAACATCCAATAATAATTGATGAGGAGGTATAACAATCCTATTTTCCGTTGTGTTGTAAAATGCAGCTGCATCAATTTTAACTATCTCAGTTAATGATACATTTTGAATAGAAGTAGTTTCATCAAAAATACTAACACCTTCTATTAGTACATTATTATATCCTTCTGCGGTTACTAACACATCATATCTAGCATAAGGAATATATGTTTTATTCATTGGTTCTAATGACAAATTTTTATCGGGAGCATCTAACTCAATAATCTCACTTCTGCCACTTTCATCTACACCGCTGTCTGTCTCAAAAATAACCTCTTTTGTTTTTTGATCTCTAATTTTTATCCTTGCACTTGTGATAGGTAAGGCTTCTTGTTCCTTTGAAAGTTGAACTATTATATATCCTTTTCCCATTTTACACCACTAAATATTGATCTAATATATTATATTGATGTAGTTTTGTTTTGATACTGGCACATTATGTTATAAAAATAATTGTATTAAAGTCAGCGGATAAAAGCTTTGAAAGTACATTGAAGTTTTCGTTGTATGAAGCATTATGCAGATATATATTTGAGCCCTTTGCTGCAAAGTATACTGCAGCTCCATTCTATAAATAAAAAACATAAAAAACCACAACCAATTAGTCGTGGTTTTCAACAACTTTTACGTAAATATTTATATCTAGTAAAGTCTGGTTGTAGAAAGGGAGTTAAGCTTATCTAGTGGGAAGTAATAATCCATGTATTGCCTCAATACAAGGCCAGTTGCTGTGCTGCCAGGTATTACCTCCTGGCAAAGCACTTCTGAGCGTATTAAGCTTTCTGGCTCATTTATTCCAAATAGTAACCGCATGGATGTAGAACTGCTGAATCTGGGATTTATTTCGAAAATTACTGGCATGCAATCTTTAAGGCGCAATTGAATATTTATAGCCCCATAGGCTCCCAGTGTACTTGCAACCATGGCACAATAATCTGCAATGTGGTGATAATCATCAGAAACTGCAGCAATAGAAACTCCTTCCAGCAAATACCGCCTTAAAGCGATTTTGGAAATGACCTTTCCCTTTTGGTTTATGCAAATCCCTACGGTAAACTCTTGCTCCTCATCTGTAAGGTATTCCTGTATAATTAGGCTTTTCTTACCTTTTATATTTTCAAGCAGCTGTTGCTTATCATTAACTAGAACAACACCTACTGAGCCACGTCCAAAACGCGGCTTGACTATCAATGGAAACCCAGTACTTTCAATAAATGAGGAGAGCATACCAGCATCTTCAGGATATCTGATACTTGCAGGAATTTGAAAACCAGAGCGTGATAAATGGCACATGGTCAGCCACTTATCGGTGCAAAGCTCTATCACTGCAGGAGAATTTACAAACACCTTTGCTCCTGTAGATCTTTCAAGGGATTCTCTATTTCTTGAATAAAAGGGAAGCTCTGCTGTAGAGCCGATAAATATCCCTTTAATCTGATGATTTATACAAAGATTTTTAATAAATATATAATAGCTTTCTTCATCTGATACCTGTGGAGCGATAAAGCTTTTGTGGGCAAAAAATAAACCTAGGGAATATGGGTTAGAGTCAATTGCTATTGTTTCAACAGGAAGCACCGATTCTTTCAGTGACCTGATAATACCCAGGCCGTATACGGAACCTGCACCTGTAACCAACACACTGAGAGTACCATTGATTTCATTCATATTTTTGCAAACTGCTGACAATGTAATCAACCTCCTGTTCTGTTAATTCTGGGTGAACAGGTATTGAAACTACCATTATACCAACCATAGGTTTAGCTAAAGCCATCATCATTACACTCCTCATAAATTTTTTTACATAGCTCTAGATTTAACCGGTGACCAGATCTGAAGCCTATTACATGTCCCAGTACCTTTTTCCCAAGCAAGCCAAGGTCTCCGAGAAGGTCAAGCACTTTATGCCGGGCAGGTTCATTGGGCCATTTCCACGACCTGTACTCAGTACCGGATTTCACTACCAATACATTTGAGCTGACTTTCCCAGTTAGGTTTACAACATCTTCAATCTCTGACTCAATTATATAAGAACGGGCATCTGCCAGCTCTTTAGCAAAGGTTTCAGGAGTTATGTCCATTTCAGCTACTTGAGATAATTGGGGCAGATTGGGATAGTCAACCATATAGGTTAGTTTAAATCCATCGTAGGGAAGAGCTATTAGGAACTTTTCATATTCCATATCCTCTAAGCTTTCACGTTTATATACAATAATGGGCTTAAGTATTTTTATCATTTCCTTCTTGGCATTTTGTTCCACTATCCCAGCTCCTGTGAGGGCTCTCTTGAACTCTTTACTGCTGTAATCTTCTGTTACGGGCAGGCTAGCCTGTTCCAGTTCAATAAATACGTTGTCCACACCTAATCCTGATAAGGCTGCCAAGGCATGCTCCGTGTGTTCGATGCGAACATCTCCATCAACAAGAGAAGTCCATCTGTATTCAACCTTTGCTTTTTCAAATGAGCATTTTACTTTAGGGCAGCCTGGCAGGTCATTACGGATAAATATTATACCAGTACTGGTTGGGGCTGGATAAAAGGTTACCTTTGCATCAGTTTCGCCAGCAATGCTAGTACCCATTAAAGAGACCTTTTGTTTAATAGTTATCTGATTATCCATTTCAATTTCAATTCCTTTCAACTAAACTGCAGAAATCAAGAATTTGTCTGGCGCGTTCCTTATAACTATGTTTTAAATAAACCAATCGCTGACCATTGCGCGCTATTTCTTGCCGTGCTGTGGTATTTTTAAGAAAATAATTTACCAGGTCAACTGTATCTTCTGGGGAAGAGGCACATGACAGGTGAACATTATTTATAAATAGCTTGGTGACAGATTGTGTTGGTACCGTAAGCAAAAAACCGCCCGAACCTAGTACTTCAAAAGTCCGAGATGTTAACATGTCATGGTCATTTTGCAAACCTAATATAATTCTAGCTGAATTATATACTTTATTTGTTTCCTCATAAGGCAGTTCACCTTTAAGCATATGGGGTGGGATCTTAAAACCCATTAACTCCTCATTAAAACGGTCCCATCGCTTACCCCAAATAGCAATGTTATATCCTCTTTCCACCAAAGGCTTAAGTAATATCTGAACGCTATCCTTCCGATATGACTTCCACTCTCGTCCGCCATTTCCAATTAAAGCCACATCATAATCGTATTTACTGCTTGGAGGTTCATTCTTATTGAATTCCGGATTGCAGCCAAAATCCAGATGCCCGGCGGGAAGCCCAAGCTCCCTGTATTTATTTACACTACCAGGATGTATGGTCATAATTGCATTAGGTTTATAGGTTTCAATACACCTGAAGGAACACTTTTCGGTCCATCTTGGATCTTCAGTTGCCCAATAGACATGTTTCACCTTATATTTAGAAGCTCTTTTCGTAAGCTCGTCTATATGCTCACGGCTATACCTGCGGTAAGCCCATCCCGTTGTTATCATAATATCAGGCCTAAAGTTGTCCACTGCGTCTATTATAGAACTTCTACTTAAATCCCTCAGGACAAAAACAGGGCAGTTAAGTTCCCTAAAACCCTGGGGAAGCCCAAGAGTATATTTAGAGCTATGTGCAAAAAACAGTATTCTTTTCATGCTTACACCTCTTTCAACAAAAGCTTGCGTGCGCCAGTTGCACCACAATTAAATAACATATCAACTATAGACAAATTAGGTATAAAATTGCCCCAAAGCTGTGGATATGCTATAGGCTCATAATCCAAATATTCCAATTTAATACCTTGTTTTTCAAAAATCTCTGGTTGATTATATGCCTTTCCTCCAATACCAGACAGGTAACTATCAGCAGAAAAGTGGCGGCAGATTGCAGCTATCAGTTCATTTTTTCGAAGCTCAGAAAATTGAGGTAAATCTGATAAAAACACAAGCTTTGTTTTAAGTCCCAGCAGGTCATATACCAGCTTGATGAAAGCTATGTTGGTATCTATAAGATATCCGGTATCTTGCAATACCTGCTCCATCATGGGGAAAACTTCTTTGAAATGAGGTGCTTTTGCGTAGTTTACTTTGAGTGCCATAAGATGATGCTTTTTCCAACCTGGTATAACAGTAACTTCATTAAAACGCTGCAAGCCCATGCCTTTGCGTTTCACCGGCACAGTTAGTAGCTGAGCCCCTTGGGAGGTTTTGATAAGATTCCTATTATCCAATGAACTGCCTGTTTGAAACTGAGCAGTATCTAAAATAAAAAAAATATCACACTGTGCCATCTTAACAAAATATCCCGGCCAGGGAATATAATTCGGTTGATGACCTGCTAATTTCATTACACCACTCCTTTAAATTATTTGTTATTGTTTACTTCATACAAATAGCATTCCCGCAATACCCCATGCCCTCCATAGCCTTCTTTGAAACGGAACAGCCCTGTATTGACTCTACTTCCTTTTAACTCAGTGGAAATACCCCAATCTAAATATGAAAAGCTGTTTTTTAGCCCCCATTCCATCATATGACCAAAAATAAGGTTTAGGGGCCTCTTATGCTGGAAACCATCGTGGTGGGCAATATAAAAGCAGTTTATAACCCTGTCATTCAGTAAAAGTGCCAAAACACCCGCTACAGGAGTTACTCCTTCATATGCTGCAAAGAGTTTTATCCTGTCTGGATAAAGGGTTTTTAGATGTTTGATTTCATCTAATGTATGTGCAGGCTTTGCATTATGATTATGTTTTAGCTTATTTTCCAGAATAGGCCAAAAATCATTTATATCGGCATCCTCCACCACTGATAACCCACTTTTCAATGCCTTCTGGTAGTTTCGAAAAGCTGTGTCACTCATTACCTGCTTTACAAAAGATTCCTCACCTTTTTTTAGCTCAAGCACTGTGGCCAGCTCTGTATACTCAATTCTAAAACCAGAAAACCTTAAAGCAAAGTCAAGTTGGTCCGAAAGCTCCTTATGGTAAACCTTCGGAACAGGTTTTAGCCGTATATAGTCAAAACCAGCCATGGCACAATATTTAATAAGGACACTTACTAACTCCAAGCATTTTTTAGTACTTAGACTGGACTTTATTATCAGCCCTCCATGGGAAGCGCCGGGGTGAGAAATTAGTATGCGTTTATCCTCTTGTTGTACTACGGCAGCAGGAAGAACAGCAATGATTCTCTTATCCTCCATAAATATCAGGGAATGATCTGAAAACCTGTCTGAAGGATGATAACCAAGGAATTTTCTCTCCTGCATAAAAGTGCCGTTAACTGAGGAACTCACAAATCCCTCCCATTGATTCTCAAGTTCTTTTGAATAGTTCTTTACAAACAATATAATTTCACCACACTTTCCTGATTATAATGCTTACCATTTCCATCAAAAGATGTTAATTTTCTCTCCGCCTTTTGCGAGAGATTCTGAAATGCAATCAGTTATTTTTGCCACAAATTCTATATTTTCTCTGCCGCTAATAGGTTCCTTGTGTTCTCTAATGCATTCCATAAAATGAAGACACTCCTGTGTCAGAGGCTCCGAATTGTCTTCCGCTGCCACCAAATACTCCTGTTCTCCGTTATGGAAGATTTGGATTTTTCTATCGGCAGTCTGTGCATCGTCAAATACCAATTTTGTTTTCGATGCAACCAGTGTCATTTTCCTGGTTTTTGACCTATGAATGAAGCTGGCAAATATAGAAGCTATTTTACCATTAGGGAAACCCATCAGTATATTGATAACATTGTTATAAGGACTTTGAATATATCTTTCACCATGGGCAATTACCCAGATAGGGTCCATCCCTATGAGGTGGCGGGAAAGATAAATATCATGAACTGCCAGATCATGAAGAACATCTACTTTGGGAGCCTGAGAGGTTGAACTGGTTCTGGACATGTTGAAGTAACATAGATCATCAAAAATATCTTTTTCTTCCAGAAGCTTCTTTATCTTTTTCACAGCAGGATGGTAAATCAATGTATGGCCAGCCATCAATACGGTGTTTTGAGCAGCAGCCAATTCAATTAGATCATCACTGTCTTTCCTGTTAGTTGTCACGGGCTTTTCTACGAGAACAGCTTTGCCTTTGCTTATTGCTTCCTTCGCCAGCATGTAATGACTTTCAGGTGTTGTGGCTATAATAACTCCTTGTACCTCAATGTCATTCAATATATCTGCTTTATTTTCAGTGAACCTGGTCTGAGGGTAAACAGCAGCTGCCTGATTCAGCTTTTCATAGTCTAGGTCACAGGCCCACTTTAAATTACAGCCCTCTATTTCATTTACAGTTTTCAGATAATTTTTTCCCCATTTTCCACAGCCTATTAAAGCAAGCTTCATCATTGCATTTACCTCTCAATTACATACTATATGCCGAAGCATCATAAATTAGTATATTCATCACTCATAGAAAATGTTACTTACATTGAGGATCCTCATCTGGTAAAGCGAAAAAAATAAAAGGGGCTAGTAAATATAAAAAGAGGCTCTTGAGAGCCTCTTTTTATATTATTACATCTATGCAATGTTACTGGTTCTTATTGATATAAACTTTAAGTGCACGAATAGCCCAATATGATACAGAAATAATTGAGATAGCAACGCCTATTATAAGTATTGGTACTAAATATAATGTAATAGCACCAAAAGCCTCCATACCCCACATAATAACTTCCCCTCCTTATTTAATTAGTGTATAATATATATAACACCACTTTACAAGTAAT
>NZ_DJBA01000056.1:0-52430 GCF_002435615.1 Clostridium sp. UBA5988
CTATGAATAATTCAGGATAAATTATTTATAAAAATCATTTCTCATCTTAAATACTTTCTTAATACAACTATGACATATGTCATAATACTTCTCAACTCCTTTATGATAAATTCAATATGTAACTAAAAGGGGGATTGTCATGAATATTTTTATTTCTATATTTATAGGTGCATTAATTTCAGTAATGCTTGTGTTTAATGGAACCTTATCAAGGACTATTGGTAATTATTCTTCCAGTGTACTCATTCACATAATAGGTTTAATTACTATTATTACTGTATTATTTGCTACTAAGTCAAAATTAAAAATTCAAAAGGGTATTCCTATTTTATGGTACAGTGCTGGAGCCGTTGGAGTATTTACAGTGCTTTTTAGTAATATAAGTTTTGTGGCTCTTGGCGCTTCTTTAAGCATTTCTCTAGGATTACTTGGTCAAGCAATTTCTTCTATTATCATAGATAACTATGGATTACTTGGAATGAAAAAGATTAAATTTAACGGTAAGAAGTTCATAGGTTTATCAATTATGATTGTAGGTATCATAATTATGACTATTTTTAAATAATGATAGGAGGTGAACTTTAATAAGGTTATTTATTGTATAACCTTATTAAGGATAAATAATGATATATATTATAATTTCTATTTTAGCTGGTGTAACTATTGTTATAGGTAGAACTATAAATTCTAAATTAGCAGAGAAAATCGGTATATTTCAAGGAACCTTTTTTAACTATGTAGTTGGACTGTTTTTCTCAGTAGTATTTCTTTTATTCAGCAAAGAAACCTTTCCTTCAACCTTTAGTAGCTTTAGCACAATACCCTTCTTAGCATATTTAGGAGGACTCCTAGGAGTTATAACCATAGTTATTTCAAATTACATGACTCCGAGAATATCTTCTTTTTATCTAACTCTCTTTATATTTATTGGGCAATTATTTATGGGTATAGTAATTGACTATATCACCTTAGGTAAAGCATCTACAGGAAAAGTTATTGGAGGTATTTTAGTTCTTATAGGATTGGCCTATAATCTTATAGTAGATAAAAATGACACTAATTGTGATGAAAGTGAAGTTCTTAAAGCATAGGCAAATGAATACATCCAAATTATTCATCACTCTTCTCTTTTCATACCCTTGATAATACTTATTATACTATAATTATGTAACCTCACAAATTTATGAGCATAATATGATTTTATAGAGTTATTGGAAGTGATGTTATGACAGGTGTTATTCTATACACTTTAGCTTTAATACTCCTTCTTATTTCTTTAGTTAAAGATAAGAAGAAAACTATTAAGGCTCTTAAAATTTCCCTTAAATCCTTTGAAAACATAATGCCTCAATTTTTAGGTATCATTATCACTGTAGGAATTCTCCTTGCTATAGTAGATGCAGCTACCATATCAAAATTAATCGGAACTAATTCTGGATTTTTAGGAGTTATTATTTCTTCTATTACTGGTTCCATAACTATGATGCCAACTTTTGTAGCCTTTTCATTAGGTAATACACTACTTGAAAGTGGAGCGGGTTATCCACAAGTGGGAGCTTTAATTTCTACTCTAACCATGGTTGGTATCATGACATATAGCTTAGAGTCAAAATATATAGGTAAAAAAGCTGCCTTTCTTAGAAATTTCATAGCCTTTGTCTTTTCCTTTGTAGTAGCTTTCTTTATTGGAAAGGTGGTGACTTTATTTTGATTAAACTACTTAACTTTCTAAAAAGGTATTCCTTTTTCCTTTTAAGTTTATTAATACTTATCTTAGTATTCGTCTTTAATTGGGACTTAGGAACTAAAAGCTTTATTAATGCTCAATCTAGCTTCACTCAGATGTTATATGTACTTCCACCTATTATGATTCTTCTTGGCCTTATTGATGTGTGGGTTCCAAAAGAGGCATTAATGAAATATATGGGGAAGAACTCTGGATTTACTGGTGTTTTATTTGCTATTCTTATTGGCTCTATAGCTGCTGGGCCCATGTATGCTGCATTTCCTTTTACTGCAGTGCTTTTAAAAAAAGGAGTTAAATTTAGTAATATTATTATTTTTATGAATGCCTGGTGTGTTACTAAAATTTCTACATTACTCTTCGAAGTTTCCGCTATAGGTTATGCCTTTACCCTATCTAGATTAGTAATTGATGTACCTGGAGTCATCATAATGGGTTATTTAGTGGAAGGGTTTATGAAAAAAGAGGATATAGATAATCTATATTTACGTTATGATACTTAAGAAATATAAAAATTAAGGAGTTACTAAATCAACTAAGATTTTAGTAACTCCTTTAATTCTGATTTAATTTTTATACACAATACAATCAAGTAAGCAATATAGACATAATTATATTACTTATTATAAATACTATAAGTCCTCCCACAGCTATCCAAGACTTTGGATGAGCAAAGTTTACTGTCCAACCTACACCCAATCTTTTCTCTACCATCCAAGCTGGATCATTTTTATTATAATAAATACTTCCTAGTATCCATTTATCATCATCATCTTTATATAACTCATCTTTTTCACCTTTTGTTTCGATATTTCTTCCACCTTGACCAATTTTGATAAAAATAATGATAAATATAATCATAGTTATCATGAAAATTACCATAAATACATAGTTAATTATCATAGGATCAAAGTTAAATAATATAGATGCTTGAATTAAGGAAAACATAATAAGCATTTGTAGTATCATTACCATCATTAATATTGACCCTATTTTTTTAAACTTCCTCTTTCGAATAATAGCCTTCTCAATACTTCCACTATTTAAATCCACCTTAGAATTAATAATCACTTTGTTTATTCCATATAATAATGCTGTTAAAAAAATTTGAACAATTGGAAATTGATATATTATAAAATGATCTCTTAAAGTCTCCTTTTTAAACACCCCAAAGCTAGTATAAGGAATCTCCATCACCTTAGGTAATACATCATATCTATACATAGTTACTAAAATACTTACTAAAGGAAATATAAATAATAATAAAAACCATTTTGAGTCTATAGGTTTTATCTTCTCATCCTTTTTGGGCTTTCTTAGAGTAGTCTCTACCACTACTACATTTCTTTTGGTATAAGTCCAGTTTCTATGCTTTTTTAAGATTTTAACCTTTCTATAATATGGAATATATACTATGAAGCTTATTATTAAACTACCTATAATAAGTATTGCCATTATAATTCCTAAAGTATTTTCACTATAGTTATCAAGATTAAAGAATAAAATATTTACTCCTAAAAGCATAATAAAAAATATAATTGAAACAACTATTCTATAAGATTTTTCTATATCTTTTAGCTCCTTTTCTTCTTGATATTCCTTAGGAAATCTCACTCCAAAGAAAATGCCACTATTAGATGTTTTGTTCACAAAAAAACTAGTTAAAAATATAAATAATAACATGAAATTCATAAATGCTAAGAATAACCACTTATCCATATTAGCTATCCTCCTTCTTAAATCCACTAAAAATAGCGTCAATATAGCTCTTTATATCTTCTTTACTTATACCTCTATTAAAGCATTCAGCCATATAATACTCTAATTCGTAATTTAAATTTTCTCTAAACACCTCATTAGAGCCTTTTAAACTAAGAGAAACAAAAGCTCCTTTTCTTCTATCTATTTTAATATATCCATCATCCTTTAAAAGTGAATATGCTTTATTAACTGTATGCATATTCACTCCAATATCATCCGCTAACCCTCTAACGGATGGAAGTTCTTCTCCTTCTTCTAGTTCCCCTCTTGCTATACCTTCAACTACCTGATTCTTTATCTGTACATATATAGGTATATCTGAGTCAAAGTCTATTTTTAAAATCAAAATCTCATCTCCTATTTAACTCTTTAGTCTATTAAACAACTTTTCTCCCTTAGTTTTCAATATTGTACATACTAATGATATCAAAAGTAGTAGTAATAATGCTATAACCCCTAGATATAAATTTATATTTGTAATTGCAAATACCTTGTTAATTCCAATAGTTACAAAAATCACTACAACTACAAGCACTGCTCCCATAAGAATACTTATCATAGAACTTAAACTTTGCTTTACAACCTGTACTTCTGAAGTCCAGTCTAACTTAGGGAAAAATAAATTAATTAATAGTCCCCCCACTGATACTAAAATAGCTAATAGTGTAGGAATTAATATAGTCCACATAAAATTTATTAGGGTTAACTTAAAGGCTATGGCAAACATAACTGAATCCACTACTATAGTTGGTATTAGTAAAAGAATATTAACTCCTATCTTACCAATAAATATATCTTTAACTTCTAATGGAGATGATTTTAAAATCCATAAATTTCTTCCTTCAATTGATATAGCTGAACCTGTAGTGCAAGTTAATCCTATACCAAAGGATAATATTATAAGTGGTGCAAACTGCATTACCTGTTTTAATAGTGGTGCTAGTACCTGAAGGTCTGAATCACTAGATTGTGCCATCTGATCTATGAGAAAATCTCCTCCCATAACTACAGATGATACAGCAGCTACCGTTACTAAAACTATACCTATTATTGTGTTTGTAACATATACAGAAGATGAAAAATATCTTTTTAATTCTTTCTTTATTAACGCTACCCTTAAAGTATTAGTTTTTAAAGACATTAATTTATAATTAGATCTTTTAAAGGTTTCTCCTAGTCTTAAATTTATTGACTTAAAGCTTCTAGCAAAGATTATTAAAAATATTATAAAAGGAATTATAGACCATAAAATAAATTTAGTCATAGATAATAAGCTTAAATTAGCTAAAGCATCCGTAAAGTAATAAGAAGGTGGATAAATAGTTTTTATCCCTTGGATTATAGATGTACTGTTCTCTATAACTATATTTATAATCTTATCCATTTTAAATGAACCTATCACTACTATAACTACAACTATCAAGGTTCCTATATTTAAAATTAAAGTTTTACGTTTCATTCTGGAAGATACATAGCTAAGAGCAAAGGCTATAATAGCTGCCATAACTATAGGTATAAGTGGAATAAAAATTATTCCTATTAATAAATAAATAAAAAATATAATACTTGTACCAGATTTCATAAAATAAACTATAGCTGGTGGAATTGTTACTAATGCTACAAATAAATAATTCAATAATAATAATTCAATCATCTTACTAGCTAAGATGATACCTGGTTTTATTGGTAAACTCATTAAGGTTTCAAAATCCCTTGAAGAAAAAAGAACACCCTGAGCCTTGTATACAGATGTAAAAAATGAAAACATAGTACTAAGAATCATTGCACTCATCAAAATAAGGCTTAAATATCCATACTGTCCTAATTGCTCTACTATAGCCAAGGAATACATTACAATTAACATACCTATAGAAAATATGCCTAGTAGTATTGCTAAAAATATGGATATGTTTTTTACTTTTTCACTCTTTGATTCTTCCTTTAGGAATTTATTTATTCCCCAAGTATTCATAATGCTATTTTTTAATAGAACTTTTAAATTACTCATTGTCAATCAACTCCATAAATATTTCTTCTAGACTACCATCACCTTTAACTTTATTGGTGTCTCCTGAAGCTACTATCTTTCCACCTTTAATGATAGCTATCTTATCGCATAATTTTTCAGCAACTTCTAGTACGTGAGTAGAGAAGAATATAGCTCCTCCTTCATTACATAATTCCCTCATGAATCCTTTTAAAATATGTGCTGCTTTAGGATCTAGTCCAACAAAGGGTTCATCTAGAATTAATAATTTAGGCTTATGAATAAGTGCTGATATAAGAGCTAGTTTTTGCTTCATACCATGAGAGTAGGATGAAATTAAATCTCCTAAAGATTTTGTAAGTTCAAAGGCTTCACTATACCTTTTTATAAGTGCTTCTCTTTCTTCCTTTGATACCTTAAAAATATCTCCTATGAAATTCAAATATTGTATACCTGTTAAGGAATCATATAAATCTGGGTTATCCGGAATATACGCTATATCCTTCTTACACTCTATTGGACTAGTCTTTATAGAATTACCATTTATTAAAATTTCTCCTTCTTCAAAATCTAAAATTCCTACTGCAGCTTTAATGGTAGTAGTTTTTCCAGCACCATTATGACCAATAAATCCAAATATATCTCCTGGTTTCACTTCAAGAGATATACTATCTACAGCTTTTTTACTACCACTATAAGACTTTGAAAAATTATTTATCTTTAACATTTTACATACCACCTTATTTGTTATATCTGTTATATATAATATATAACAGATATAACAAATGTTCAAGCATTATTAAATTTTTAAATAAATAAAAAGTTAGGTTTTATTTAAATTTAATAACCTAACTTTTAACTTAATAATTTTTCATTATTTACCTTTTATTTTATTTATAGCATAATCTAGAGTTCCATCTAAATTATTATTATTCTTTCCACCACCTTGAGCTTGATGACTACTTCCTCCACCTTTACCATCAATTAAAGTGATTGCATCTTTTAATAGTTCATTCATAGATATTCCTTTAAAATCCCTTGATGCTGCAAAGATAAGGTTTGCTCTTTCTCCATTTTTAATTGCCATTAATGCTATAGTATTGTTATTTTCAATAATCTTTGAAGTTACCTTATTTACATATTTAATATCTTCATTATCATAAACTTTTTTAACTATAGTTATATTTTCTACTTTCTCCCCTTTTTCAACCATGTCTTTTACTTCATAAGCAGCTACTTCTTCACTTAGCTTTTTATTTTTATCTAGAGCAGCTTTAAGATTTTCGTTCATATTTTTTATGCCATTTATAGCCTCATCTTCACTGGCATTTAAGTATCTACATACACTTGTAGTAAATTTATCTTTTCTAAAGGAATCTTCTATTGCTCTTTTCCCTGCTACATATTCTATTCTCGTTGCTCCTTTATGTTTTTCCCATCTTCTTACTTTAATCATTCTAAGTTCTAAGGTTGACTTTGGATGTACTCCACAACATGCATTAATATCTAAATCTGAAATCTTAACAACTCTTATTTCTTCATTAGTATTAGGTAATGCTCTTCTTAATCCCATTTTCTTTAACTCTTTTTTATCTGGCACTAAAAATTCTACTTGGAGATCATCTCCTATAATTAGATTTGCAGCATTTTCAGCTTCTCTTATCTTTTCTTCTTCTAATATTCCCTCTATATCTACAGTACATATTTCTCTTCCCATATGAAAGCCCACTGTATTTGCATTAAATATTTTATAAAAACACCCTGATAAAACGTGCTGTCCAAGGTGTTGATCCATGCCATCCCTTCTTCTTTCCCAATCTATAGAGCACTTTAATTTATGAAGCTTTATAGGCTTTTTATTAAGAACATGATATATAATACCTTCTTCTTCGTAAACATCTATTACTGGTTCATTTTCTATAAATCCTAGATCACAAAATTGACCTCCACCTCCTGGGAAAAAAGCTGTTTTATCTAAAACCACATGAAACTTCCCATCTTTCTCTTCTACCTTCTCTAATTCAGCTACAAATTCTTTAATATATTGATCTTTATAATAAAGCTTCTCCATTGTATCTCTCTCCTTTAACCAATGTATAACTAAAGTTCTAACTTTAGCCTTAATTTAAATATTACTTTGTCTTTAAATCTCTATATCCTGTAGATAAGTTAACTACATTCCTGAGTTCCTCTCCCTTTATAAAGCGTTCTAAATTATTAACAGCAATTTTAACTATACGATGGTGGGTTTCCTTTAGATTATAATTTCCAGAAACATGAGGTGTAATTATTGCATTTTTTATTCCCCAAATCCTATGATCCTTTGGCAGTGGCTCAGGGTCTGTCACATCTAAAGCTGCTCCTAAAAGTTTCCCACTTTCTAAAGCATCACAAAGTGCTTCAGTATCTATAGCTGTACCTCTACCTACATTTATAAGTACAGAATCCTTTTTCATCTTAGAAATTTTATCTTTAGAGAATAATTTATAGGTTTCCTTAGTTTCTGGTAAACTTAATGCTACCACATCTGCTTTAGGTAATAACTCATCAATCTTATCCATAAGATATAATTCATCTAAATATTCAGGTTTATTAGTATCACTTCTTCTTACTCCTATAGTATATCCCCCTAGAGCTTTTATTCTCTTGGCAAAGTCTCCTCCAATATCACCAAGTCCAATAACTAAAGCAGTACATCCATAAATAGATTTAACTTCACCCTCATTCTTCCAAAGACTATTATTTTGATTATCCCTATAAAGGTATAACTTTTTATATATAGAAAGTAGAACACCTATCATATGTTCTGATATAGCGAGTCCATAGGCTCCAGTTGAATTAGTTAGTTTTACTCCCCTTGGAAGCACCCCTTCTTTTACAAATAAATCAGCTCCTGCACTATCAAGTTGTAACCACTTTAAGTTTTTGCATCCTTTAACCATATCTAATGGAGGATTACCTATAATTATGTGAGCATCTTGAAGAGTCTCCCTATTTATCTCTTTAGCTGAAGTAAATATAAAATTAGATCCAGGCGCCACTGACATTAAATCAATTTTATGGCTATCGTCCATAGGCATTAACACAACTACATTAATTTCTTTTTCCATAATTAATCACTCCTAATATATTAAATTTCTAACAATATTTATTTAAGACAATGAATATGTTCCTTAACTTCATACCAAGGTACTGCATACCCTACACCCTTAGCACAAAAAATTGAAGATGATGTGTATTCAGGATCTACATCCTTGTTATAGCTTTTAGCTTCTATAACCTCTTCTGGATTATGACATATATCATACCCATGAAATACTAGACTTAAGCTGCCCTTCCCCTTTGTGAATGCTTGAAAGTCCAAAGCATAATTCATAAAGGTAGCTACAGGACCTCTTCCTTCAATTATAACTCTTTCTCCATAACTTTTAGGCTCATTAAAGCTACCACTCATTTTTTGAATATCACTGATAACTCTACCCATTAAGTTTATCTCTACATCTATTTTAAATTTGTAATAGGGCTCTAGTAATAGATTTTTAGCACTTTCTAATCCTTGTCTAAGGGCTCTTTTAGTTGCTTCTCTAAAATCTCCACCTTCAGTATGCTTTAAATGTGCTCTTCCATTCATAAGGGTTATTTCTATATCTGTAATTGTACTTCCTGTAAGTATTCCCTTGTGATCTCTTTCAAATATGTGAGTTCTTATAAGATTTTGATTTCCTGTAGTTAAAAAATCACTGTGGCATTTATTTTTAAAAGTAATCCCTGATCCTCTAGTCCCTTCTTTTAACTTTAAATAAACCTCTGCATAGTGGCGAAGAGGCTCAAAATGTCCAAATCCGTCCACTTCCCCTTTCATGGTTTCCTTATATAATATTTCTGGAGTTCCAAAATCCACTAATAAGTTAAATCTATCTTTTAATATTTCCTTTAAGACTTCTAGTTGTATTTTCCCCATTATACTAATATGAAGCTCTTGTAACTCCTCGCTCCACACTACATTCAGACTATTTTCTTCACTTTCTAAAATTTTAAAGCATCCTAACACTTCTCTAGGGTTTATACTTTTATCAAACTCTACCTTTGCTCTTAAGGTTGGAATCATAAAAAACTCATTTAAATCTAAAACTCCTATGCCCATACCAGCTCTTAAAGAGCTTATGCCTATAATTCCAAAAATTTCACCTGAAACAATTTTATCTTTACTCTCATATTTATTTCCATTATAACTTCTAATTTCATTTATTTTTTCTCTTATTTCTTCTCCATTGGTACTATATCTAATTTCATCCTTTACCTTTAACTCACCCTGTAATGCTTTTATAAAGGTAACTCTATTACCTTTTTCATCATATTTAACCTTGAATACTCTACCTTTGAAGCATTTATTATCTTTTATCTCTTCATAGTTAGTATAACTAAGACTATTAAAGATCTCTAAAAACTCTTTTACACCTTCATCTAATAAAGCTGACCCTTTTAAAGCTATAAATATTTTCTCTGACTTTATAAGCTCCTTTAATTTATCTACCCATAAGTAGTTGTCATAACCTTTATCTAGATAGGTTTCCAGTAATTCCTCATTTCTTTCAGCTATAAATTCTATATTTTCATTACTTAAATTATATAAATCTTCTTCAACTAAACAAACTTCACTACTTAAGTTATTTCTTATCTCATGGATAACCTTTTGTAAGTCAGCACCTTCTCTATCTGTTTTATTTATAAATATAAAAGTAGGCATATTATTTTTTCTTAGTAGCTGCCATACTGTCTCTGTGTGACCTTGCACTCCCTCTACTGCACTTATTAAAAGGATAGCATAATCTAGAACCCCCATAGCTCTCTCCATCTCTGGAGAAAAATCTATATGTCCTGGAGTATCTATTAAATAATATTCTGAATCTTCATAATTAAAAATTCCAATATCAGAAAAAACTGTAATACCCCTTTCTCTTTCTATATTATGACTATCTAGAAAAGCTTCTTTGTGATCAACTCTTCCTCTAGTTTTTATACTCTTTGTATGATAAAGTAATTGCTCAGAAAATGTAGTTTTACCTGCATCAACATGAGCAAAAATTCCTATGGTTTTTTTCACTATAAACTCCCCTTTATTGTACAATATCATTAGATTTATTTTACCACAATATTCTTTTATAGTTCAGTGATAAATTATGATGAAATCAAAAATAAGATTTTGAAACCATTAATATAATCAAGGAAGCCTATATCAAAAGAACATCCTTTCTTAAGAATGCTCTCATAATTATATATTTTATTTTTTTATACCACACATACTAAACAGTTGATATGTCTGACCTTTACTTTCATTCTCTTTTATGCCTGAATAAAATACCCTTGAACTTGCAACTTGGAATCCTGCTGTCTTTAGCAATGTTTCCATCTCTCCAATTTCAAACCCGTTATGTCCATTAAATCCATGTAATTCATCATGGAATCCACCATCATCAGGACACAAATCTACAACTACTAACTTTCCATCCTTATTAAGTAGCTCATGTAATTTCTTTGTTACCTTTGGTAGATCTTCTATATGGTGAAAAACCATGGATGTATAAATCACATCAAATTTTTCATCATCGTTAAATTGAAATAAATCCCCACACCAAGTTTTCATATTTTTTATTTTGTTTTTTTCTATTTTTAATTTTAACTGTTCTATCATTCCTTCAGATAAATCCATCATCAATATATCAGAAAATCTATGAGTTAAATTTTCTGATATAAGCCCTGTACCACATCCAAATTCTAAGGCTCTTAAATTGTTATCTTTATCCAAATAGTTTTCTATTTCAGTACTAATTTTCTTTGCTCTTTGAACCCTATATTTTGTATCCCATTTTTGGGACTCCTCATCAAAATGCATATCTTCATCCCCTTAAAATAAATTTACCCCTTTAGCTTATACTTCTTCTTTGCTTATATCTTTTTTAAATAATTTATTTATAAGAATATAGCCTCCAAGAATTATAACTATTCCTAATGCCCATTTAAAAATCTCTGGAATATCTACATCCCTAAGTAGATACCTAAAGCCATCCGCAAGCAAAAATCCTATTATCCAATAGACTATTGATTTAATATCCTTCATTTTAATTATATAGATTTTGTCTTAACATATATAAGGCAAACCTTCCCCCTTTAAATTAAATACTATATACATTTTATCATATATTTTAAACTTGGTAAGTAAAATAATAGAACATTCTTCTTCACTGTCTTATATTCTAAGAAACTTATAATCTACTATTAAAAAATAATGTTAGTTTAAGTTAACTAAAGGATATGCAAATTTTGCATACCCTCCATAATTTATAAATCCATTTTATTAAGTATTTCCTTTAACTTACCCAATTCTTCCCTAGATAAAGTAACTCCCTTGCCCATTTTCTCATGTTCTGGGCTCCATTCTCTCAAATCATACTTAGCTTCTTTATCATTCCAGCTAATAAGATTTATTTCTTTCTTCCACCCCTTAGAAGATTCTGAAATAGCTCCTAAGGTTTCTTTAATTTCAAATTTAATATCTGCCATAATTAATACCTCCAATTACTACACAAACATTTGTTGAAGTAAACCTCTTTTCCATTGATTTAGAGCTTCTAGTTTTTGTTGTTCTTTTTCAAACTTCGTGTCCAAACCACTTAGAAAGTCTACTATTTTTTCTTGCTCTTCTAATGTTGGTATTTCAATGTCTAAATCAAATACTACTGAATCTTTTATACTAACTCTATCATGCCTTGCACCTTGGTCACTATTTAGGTAAATAAATCTATACCATTTATCTGACTTAAAGTAGAATGCTAAAAACCCGCCATTAATCTTGTAATTAGCTCTAAAACATAAATATAATGGTGATACTACACCTGGTTCACTTAAATCATATTTATTTATTGGTCCATAAGGAGATTCAGCAGATTTTCTAGGATTATACACAAAATCTCCTGGTTCTATAACATAGTATCCATCAATGCTATCTTCATTAGCAATATCCTTATCAAAAAAATTTCTCTGCGATATAAGTCCGTTCTTAGCTGAATTTGATATAACATTAGTAACTATAAAACCTTTATTTTTCTTAGTTATTTTTTCAGCATAATCTCCTAACTTTTTAAATTCCCACTCCGGATACTCTTCCTCATTCTCCTTCTTAAATCTTATCTCCCTAGAAAAAATCTTCTGCATCATACCCTTTTTATACTCTTCAAGAGCTTCAACTTTCTTTTGTTGCTTTTGAATTTTTTCGTCTACTAATGAGAAAAATGATGCTAGTTTTTCTTGTTCTTTACTCTCTGGAATATTTACACTTACTTGTGCCATATTAGGCTTAGAAATTCCTAACACTTTAGAACCTACGGCCAATATTTTTATCTGTTTTCTAACTCTCTCATTTAATAACATATATCCTCTGAAACCATTTTCTGTTATACCTTTATTATCTCGTACAAGGATAGTATGTAATCCAGCTACAATTTTTTCATCGCTAATATTTTTTATTTCAACACTTTTACCAATATCAGCATAATCTTCAGATGCATCAGCAATAACAACATCTCCCTCTTTGCAGTAGGATTCTGGAGATATTTTTTCTATATTAATATCCTCATTAATATAAGGTATATGAAATCTCTTAACATCTAATATAGTCGGAAATTTCATGTGAATATCACCATAGTGAATATTCTTAACCTTTCCAGTAATATCATTTAAACAATCTCTTGAAAAAGAATTAGTAGTGTAAAAATCAAAAATTTCTCCTATGCTTTTCTCTTCCCACTCCCCACTAAACTCAGGAAATCTCAACTTCGGTGTTTTATTCATTTGTTCCACCTCCTATATTCCCAGTTCTTTTAGGTAAATTTTGAGCTCTTTATCTATCTCTTCTATTTCTTTATCTAGGGTTTGGATTTTTGTTTTAACTTCTTCAATGTCAATGGCTTCTTCTTCTTCAAAGGTATCCACATATCTTGGAATGTTTAGGTTATAGTCGTTTTCCTTAATTTCTTCTAAGGTTGCTACATAAGAGTATTTATCAACATTTTCTCTTTTTATATAGGTTTCTACTATTTTTTCTACATCACTCTCTCTTAGGACATTTTGATTTTTTCCTTTTTCAAAGTCATTTGAAGCATCAATGAATAGTATGTTATCACTGTTTTCACGGCATTTTTTAAATACTAAGATTACTGTTGGAATTGAAGTTCCAAAGAATACGTTTGCTGGAAGTCCTATTACTGCATCTAAGTAGTTTCTGTTTTTGATTAGGTATTGTCTTATGGTCCCTTCTCCTGCTCCTCTGAATAATACTCCATGGGGAAGTACTACTGCCATGGTTCCTTTATCATCTAGTTGATATATCATGTGCTGAATGAAGGCATAGTCTGCCTTTGATTTTGGTGCTAGCTTTCCATATACACTGAATCTTTCATCGTCTAAGAACTTAGGGTCAGAACTCCAGTTAGCACTGTATGGAGGATTTGCCACAATTGCTTCAAACTTCATATCCTTGTGCATTGGATGTTCCAAGGTATCGTCATTTCTTATGTCAAAGTTTTGGTAAGATACATCATGGAGCAGCATATTCATACGAGCTAGGTTATAGGTTGTGGAGGTTAATTCCTGTCCATAGAATTTACGAACCTGAGCTTCCTTTGCTACACGTAGAAGTAGTGAACCAGAACCGCAAGTTGGGTCATATACATTTCTTAGGTCTTTCTTACCAACGGTTACAAGCTTTGCTAGTATTTTAGATACTTGTTGAGGGGTATAGAACTCACCAGCTTTTTTTCCTGCATTGGCTGCAAACTGAGATATTAAATATTCATAGGCATCACCAAGCACATCTATTTCTGTATCATCATGTAAGAATGGTATTTCTGCTATGTTTCCCATTACCTTTGCAATTAGCTTTGAACGACTTTTTACGTCCTTACCAAGCTTTGTGGAGGTTAAATCCATATCATCAAATAAGTGGTCAAAGTCCTCTTGGCTATCCTGACCAATAGTTGATTCTGTAATGTCATTAATAGCTCCTTGAAGCATTTCTATATCAAAATTTCCATCTGCTATAGCTTTCATTAAGGAAGAAAATAAGTATTTTGGCTCTATGAAATATCCAATTTGACCTAAAAGCTCTTCTTGTAGTGCTTCTCTAAATTCATCATCCTTCCAGGCTTCTGTATAAGAAATTTTATCTTCAGCAAGTAGACTTTCTGCTCTTAATTCTACTTTTTCTGAAAGGTAACGATAGAATATAAGTCCTAGTATGTAGTTCTTGAACTCATTTGCCTCCATGTTTCCTCTTAAATCATTGGCTATGGCCCATAACCTTGTATGTAGACTTGCTTGTTGCTCTTGTTGTTTTTCACTTACTGACATTTTATGTCCTCCTTCAATTTTTTTACTAACATATGATTGTATAATTTTTCTTCTAAGATATTTTTCTGAAATAAGAATTTGTCTCTTTTTCTATTCAGCTCATATACTTTTCCAATGGACTTTTGAACTTCTAAAGATGGTAGTGGCATTATAAATTCTCTTAGCATTTGTATAGAAAGTGCTCTAATAATGGACCCCTGCATTGCTACCTTCAATTGCTTTTGTATTTCTGGATGCTCATTAAAACACCAAGTAAAATAATAGGGATCAACCCTTTCAAGGTTTAATTCTACAATTGCAAAGTTTGAAGGTATTATTTTATTGCTATGATTTTTCTCTATAACCATTGCTTTATATGAAGTGAGACCAATAACCACTAAGTTTTCCTTGGATAATGTATCTTTGTCAAACTTATCTTTACTAACTTCTACCTCTTGGTTTTCCACTACCTGGTTATATTGCCCAGATTCTCTGCTTAAATCTTGCATAGTAAAAAGCTGAAACTCTTCCTTATCATCACCTGGTTTTCCCTCTACTCGTGAAAGAGTCACCCCATGGGTTACTTTTCCTAGGTTATCTATTTTCAAGTCCTCACCTCTTTTCTTGCTATTATATGAAATAGCATAACAAAAATAACAGAAACCGTCAATTGGTTTCTGCTATTTTTTTAAATAACACTATTTATTCGTACTTTTCCACATGTTTTATAATAAAATCCTTAATTACCTTAACTAACTTTCTTTTCTTTAGTAGTGGTGCATTTATTATGTCGCTGAGCTCCTCATGCTTAACAATTCCTGAATACTCATACTCTGCTACATGCTCTTTTATAATATCCTCTTCCACTCCAACTTCCTGGGAGAAGTTATAGATATCCTTTTTTCTTTGGTTATTCTCAAATTCATTATAGGCCTCATCAATGGAGTCTTCTTTACTAAGGTTTGGAACTACTTTTTCAAGGAAGGCTTTTAGTAAATCCACCTTTAATCTTAAATCTTCACTATCAGCTCTTTCTAGTTCCTTCTTAATATGATTAATATCTTTTTCCCGCTTATTTTCATCCTCCATATCAATGTTTCTAATTAAATTCATGATATAGCTCACATTAATTTTGTCTGTATGCATAAGCTCTATACCAAAATCAATATCTGATAGCACTGAAACCTTCTCATTTTCTTCCTTCTTAACTGCATCATATATTAAGAAATACTTACTCTTAAAGTCTTGATACTTTTGCTCTCCAATGCCTAAGTTCTCTTCCTCAAACTCAAATTCTGTAAAGGTTTGAAGTTTTACAAGAACCTTTGATAAGTCTCTAAAGGAAATTATAAATTCCTTTTTTTCATCTTCTGTTTCTAAGAAATCTACATCCCTAGGTAGTAGAGCTATTTTATATAGTTCTTTTAGCTTTTGTTTAAATAATTTTAAGTAATATTCATAACTTTCCATAAGCACTTTATCTGTATTATCAGTTTGAAAAAATAGTTTAATTGCCTCGTCAGTATTATCTTTTAAATTTCTATAGCATACAATGTTTCCATAGGGCTTAGTGCTTTTCTCTATTCTATTGGTTCTTGAAAAAGCTTGAATTAACTCATGGTACTTTAAGTTCTTATCAACATATAAAGTGTTTAGGCTTCTACTATCAAAACCTGTTAGGAACATATTAACCACTATTAGAATATCTATTTGAGCTTTCTTTACCCTTTTTGAAACATCTGTGAAATAGCCAGAGAAGGTATCTGTGGAGTAGTTTGTTTCAAAGATTTTATTGTAATCCTTTATAATTCTTTCTAAACTATCTCTTGAATGCTCATCCTTTCCCTCACTGTCCTCATTGGCACCAAAGCTAAATATCCCTGCAATGTTTAAGTTATGATGAAGTTCCTTAAACTTATCATAATACCTAACTAAAGCTTCTATACTTTGAACAGTAAAGATTGCTGTGTACTCCCTATTTCTTGTTTTAAGATAATGGTTTTTAATGATGTGTTCTGCAACTATGGTGATTCTCTCATCATTCATAAACACTTCATCAGTATCTATTGCCCTTGCTTTAGTGTCATCTCCCTCATCAAATTGTCCCTTGAAGGTAGTAACATATTCAACGGAAAAACCCAACACATTTTCATCTTTTATTGCATCTTTTATTAGATAATGATGTAAACACTCCTCAAATAAATCTGCGGTAACTCTACCATCACTACTCTTATTTTCCTTAAATCTAGGTGTTCCAGTAAAACCAAAATACTGTGCTTTAGAGAAATGCTTATTTATTGCTCTGTGCATATCTCCAAACTGAGAACGGTGGCACTCATCTATTATAAATATAACCTTTTCATTTTTATACTTGTCCATGACACTTGCATACTTTGGAGAACTAATAGCCTTTGACATCTTTTGAATAGTAGTTATAATCAGTGGCTTATTAATATCCTTAACCTGTTTAACTAAGGTGCTAGTCTTATCTGTGGTATCCACACAATCCTTTTCAAACTTATTAAACTCAGTTAGGGTTTGACTGTCTAAGTCCTTTCTGTCTACCAAGAAAAAGACCTTTTTAATAGATGGCTCATTAGATAAAATTTGACTCACTTTAAAAGAAGTAAGGGTCTTTCCACTACCTGTGGTATGCCAGATGAACCCATTATTACCCGTTTCTAATGCCCTTTTAACCAGTGCCTCCACTGCATAAATTTGGTATGGCCTCATAACCATTAAATTCTTATCTGTGTCACTTATTACCATATAACGTGCAATAACCTTAGACACATGACACTTTTCTAAAAAGGTAGCAGTAAACTCATTTAAGCTACTGATTCTCTCATTTTTCTCATCAGTCCAAAAGAAGGTTTGGCTAAATAAAAGCTCCCTATCGGAACTTGCAAAGTACTTAGTATCCACTCCATTACTCACAATAAATATTTGAATATATCTATATAACCCTTGGTAAGAATGTTTTCTGTACCGCTCAATTTGATTAAAGGCTTCCTTTAAGTCTAAACCTCTTCTCTTAAGTTCTATTTGAACTATTGGCAAACCATTGATAAGTAAAGTTACATCATACCTATTAACATACTTTCCAACCACTGTGGTTTGAGTTGTAACTTGAAATAAATTCTTACACCAACTTACTGTATCAAAAAACTCTATATAAACCTCAGTGCCATCCTCTCTTTCAAGAATAAACTTATCCCTCAAAATCTTAGCACTGTTATAAACACTCTTACCTTCCACATAACGTAAAATGCGCTCAAATTCCTTATCTGTTAAAGGAACTCCATTTAACTTCTTCTCATTATGTTTATAAAGCTGAATCCTAAAGTTACTAACCAGTTCATCCTCATTGGAAATCTTAACTGGCCTAAATTCTTGATTAACTAGCTGCTCAACTAACTGCTTTTCAAGCTGAGCTTCACTTTGATACCCCATATTATCCCCCTCATAGTCCCCATATGTTTAAATTCTATAGATTCCATGGAATAATTATAACATTTCTACCATTTTATCGCTATGCGTCGAAACCTATATTACTTTTTTACGAAGAAACACCCTTGTAAAAACAAGGGTTCAAAAACTCAAACATAATTCACAACTTAAACTCTAATACAGTAAAGTTTTAGCTGCGAATTATAATTCAAGATATGCTTTATCTTTATTTTAATGATTCAATATATAGATTAAAGTTCGTGTATCGATTCAATGAATTAGCACCTTTTCTTATAAATTCCCAAGTTTCTTTATGCTGACCAGTTAATGCAAATTCAGGATTATTAATAAAATCTATAAAATCACTTGGATTACCAACGTATTTATCTGCAAATTTATAAGCATATTTTTCTTTCACATCATCTGCAACGTTTAATTCATTATGCAGTACATGCTCAAGATTACAAGAGAAAAAATAAACTTCATATGGCAAGTTAGTATATACAGTGCTTGAAGTTGCTAACTTATTTAATATCTGTGACTTTTGTTTGTTACGTGCCTTTATCTTCTCAATATTTTTAGCATATATATTTTCAGTTGTATATTCAATATTTTCTACATCTTTTTCTAAAATTAAATCATCTGAAATAAAAGTACCATCAATATCAACTAAATGAACTACTTTCAAAATATCACTTTTCCTATATATATCCTTTTCTATGAATTCATTTATGACTTTTGTTATTTTGGTAAGTATGTTGCTTGTATTAACACCGTTTTGTGATGTTATATCTCCACCAACAACTTTAAATCTAACAGCTTTATCTTTTTCAATTATTTTAGATAATATCAAACCTAATGAAATTTCATCAGTAATTCCTTCTACTATAAACAATATAATCTTGCTACTCTTCCCCAAATGCATCACCTGCTTTTCTTAATGCATGAGCAATCTCAAAGCTGTTAGTTTCCTCATAAATACACTCATCAAGCCCACCTAAATCAACACCACGTAGGTATACATTTCTTAGATTATTATTATTCTTTATATGAGTTATTCTTATAAATCTTTTTTGCGGATTAGCAGTGCTAAATACTAATGACTCTTTATCTAACTTTTCTAATGCACGTAAATTATGAGAAGTAAATATAAATTGTCCTTTTCCATTCTGCTCTATTATTTTTAATAACTCGCCTAATAAATATTCAAAAATCCCTGCATCAAGCTCATCAACAATTAGACAAATTGAAGGATTATTAAACATAGATATAAGTGCACTTAAAATAGAAATTATTTTTTTAACCCCTTCAGATTCATATTTTAGAGGAAGCTTAATATCTTTTCTAATAGACATTAATTCAATTTTAATTATTTCTTCTCCACTTTCAGCTAACTCATTACCTAGATTCCTAATTTCTAATTGTAAATTTGGAATAATCGTATCTAATACAACATTTAGTTGTTTTATAACTTGAGTTGCTATACTATAGGTAACCTTATCTATAGTTGATGTCCCAAGTAAATTCACTGCAATATTCCCACTAGTTATCGTATCTTCATTTTCCATTCTAAAACTTAATGGCATAAAATTCAGACTAATTGGAGCCGATTGCTCATTTGTAATTACAAATAAGTTTAGTCTAGCAAAATGTTTAACACAACTAATAATGTTAATATAGTCGCTGTTACTAGCACTGTTTTCAAATATTTCTTTCAAACTTTCATTAAAAATAAAAGATGTTTTCTCTTTTATTGCCATTCTTTTGCACACTTCAAGATTAAATTCATTTTCTTTACTATCCTTAATTAATTCATTATATCGCACTTTGGGCAAAAGTGGCACTTCTTTTGAATCAATGCTATACTCAACAATATCCTGTTTTCTTGTTTTAACATCGTCAACTATTTTAGAATAGCTTAATCTTTCATGAGATAATTCTGCTTGCCCATCTTTTATTCTTATAGTGAAATCATAATACACTAAAAACTTCTCTTTACTTCTCTCTATATAGAAAATAAATTTTAATATTGCTTTATCTTCTGTTTTATATATATAATTTTTAATATCTTCTGGTAGTTTATCGCCACTTGCTATAGTTTTCAACAGCTTAAAAGCATCAACTACTGCTGTCTTTCCTGATCCATTCTGACCATATATGCCTAATACATCTGATTTGGCATTATAAAACTTCTTTTGCTTATAACTTAGAAGGCCAATTTCACCTTTTTGTATATTTTTAAACCCATTTAATTCAATACCTTGAACTCTAATAATTGCTTCTCTCATAAAACTACCTCCACAATACTGATTATATATTAATCCCCTAAATACTTCAATATATTTTGGTTATTTGGTACAAAATGTTCCTTTTTTAAATAATATTTATATTATGCTATATATTTATTTTTATATTCACTACTTTATACTTTTTCTCTAAATTCAATTATAAAAGTTAAGTAAATCTCATAAACTTACGTTATTTTATTAGTTTATATTGCTAATCGGTGAATAATTCAGGTTTATCTTAATAGTCTTAAAATAAGCTCAGCTGTTCCTCTTCATAATTCTTTCTATAATCTTTAATTATATCCTTCATTTTGTATATAATTCCATATTTATTACATTCTTCAGTGAAGGTCTTCCAAAGCTTCTTTGCATTAGAAGATTCACATTCATACCTATCACCATAGGTATGAATATATTTTCTAACTAAGTTCTCCCTTTGAAATAGTCTACTTAATTGTTTATAGTAATAGGCCCTTTGATTCCCTCTAAGGGTAAGCCCCATTCCATAAGCAAATATAAATTTAGCTCCTGAATTATGAGCTTCTCTGACTATATTTCTTATATTATCTTCTGAATCATTAATAAATGGAAGAATTGGCATAAGCAATATTCCTGTATATATCCCACTATCACTAAGCTGTTTTATAGCCTTAAATCTTTCGCTACTAGGTGCCACATTAGGTTCTACCCTTTTACATAGCTCATCATCAAAGGTAGTTACAGTTATTTTTATTAACACAGGAGAGTGCCTTGAAATCTCCTTTAATATATCAATATCTCTAGTAATTAAAGGGCTCTTGGTGGCAATGGAAACTCCAAAGTTATTTCTATTAATCTCCTTCAAAGCTTTCCTTGTTAGCTCATATTGTTTTTCAAATGGATTGTAAGGATCACTCATAGCGCCTGTTCCTATTACACCCTTTTTCCTTTTCCCTTTAAGTTCTTTTCCTATAGCTTCTACAGCTTTTTCTTTTGCTCTAACTCTATCAAAATCTTCTATTTGATAACATTCACTTCTGGAGTCACAATAAATACACCCATGGCAACATCCTTTATAGATATTCATATTATAATTGATATCAAACCATGAATTATTAGGTATATATTGAGATATTAATTTTTTTGCAGATATATATTCCATGCTAATCACCCCAGCTTAAATATTAATTATTTAAATTGAATTTATCTATAACTTAATTTATACTACAATACCTAAACTCTTACAACCGATTGTTTTATTATTGTCTTAAGTTTAATTTCTTATAGTATAACAAAACAAATAGGACATCATATTTGTTTTAAATATTATTTAATTATTAATGTATGCATATTGTAAATAGTGTGAATACTATATATAATTAAGTTATTAAAAGTATCGAGAGGTAACACTAAATGAAGCGTAAAATTGTAGAATGGTTAAAAGAATGGAAGAATAATAAAAATCGAAAGCCATTGATTCTTCAAGGAGCTAGACAAGTTGGTAAAACTTACTCTACTTTAACCTTTGGTAAAGATTACTATAAAAATACTGTATATTTAAACTTTGAAAATAACTCAGAACTTTCAAATATATTTAATAAAGATTTAAATCCTGATAGAATAATAAAAGAACTTTCAGTAATTACAGGACAAACAATCTTTAAAGAAGATACCTTAATATTCTTTGATGAGATACAAGCATGCGAGAGAGCATTAACATCATTAAAATACTTCAATGAAAATGCTAATGGATATCATATAATAGCTGCTGGTAGCCTTCTAGGAGTTGCTGTTAACCGCGTACAATATTCATTTCCTGTTGGTAAAGTTGACATAAAGACCTTATATCCTCTAGACTTTGAAGAATTTTTAATAGCTTTAGGTAAAGAAGATTATATTGACTTAATTAAAGAGAGTTTTAATAACAATTCCCCTCTCTCTTTTCATAACACTTTGATGGATATTTACAAGCTCTATTTAGTTATAGGTGGTATGCCAGCTTCTGTAAAAGAATATATAGAAAAAAATGATTTTAATTTTGTTCTAGCAACTCAAAAAAACATAAATGATTCTTATGTTGCAGATATGGCTAAATATGCTACCCCAAATGAAACCACTAAAATAATGGCAGCTTTTAATAGTATCCCTGCTCAACTAGCTAAAGATAACAAAAAATTTCAGTATAAAATTATAAAATCTGGAGCAAGAGCACATGATTATGAAACTCCTTTAGATTGGTTAAAGGCCTCTGGTGTTATAATAAAATGTCATAAGTGTAATGAAGGTAAATTACCTTTATCTGCATATACTGACTTTAACACTTTCAAAGTGTATATGACTGATACAGGATTACTTTGTTCTAGATTTGGTATACCAGCCAACGCAGTGTTAGTTGACACGCCTTCATTTAATGGCTTTAAAGGTGCCTTAACAGAAAATTATGTTGCTTTTTCATTGATTGCAAATAGCTATACGATCTACTATTGGGAATCTAAAGGTCAAGCTGAAGTAGATTTTATTGTTCAAGATGATCAAGGCAACATTATCCCAATAGAAGTTAAAGCTGCTGATAATGTACGAGCTAAAAGCTTACAGCAATTTATTAAGAAGTATAATCCACCATACTCAATACGAATCTCAGCAAAAAACTTTGGATATGAAAATGGTATAAAATCAGTACCATTATATGCTACTTTTTTAATTTAACAATTAATTAAAATAATATCTAAATTTAATTATGTAAGAAAACAATCTAACAAATTTAATTTTAAGGAGTTGACATCATGAGTAGTTTAATTCTTGAAGGTGGAACCTTTAGACCTATTTTTAGCGCTGGTATAATGGATGCTCTTTTAGATAATGATATTATGTTTCCTTATTGCATTGGTGTTTCAGCAGGTATTACCAACGGCTTTTCATATATATCAAAACAAAAGAAAAGAAACTATGACATTCTAATTAACCATAGACATGATAAAAGATATATAGGCTTTTGAAAGAATTGATGAAATAAAAAAATTCTTTAGCATTTCATAAAAATATTTATGAATAAAACTATTTAAATATTTACCTATAAACCTATGAAACTATATAAATATTAATATATAAAACTAGTTAACTATGAAAATAGTTAACTAGTTCTTCTGTTCATGCGGGTTTCA
The DNA here is from genome assembly GCF_002435615.1 of Clostridium sp. UBA5988. NCBI lineage: Bacteria > Bacillati > Bacillota > Clostridia > Eubacteriales > Clostridiaceae > Clostridium > Clostridium sp. UBA5988. The sequence goes on from NZ_DJBA01000056.1 coordinate 23,755, forward strand.
GAGAATTTACTATTTAGAATATATAGTAATTACCCTCTTTAAAATAGGAAAATCCACATCTAAAATTAGTATAAACAGACTTATATCCCACCGTAAATTATTCCTAGTATTATTACCAATACTGTTATAAGGGTAAACCCATATTTTGAAAACATAAAAAATTTATTTCCTACCTTTCTCTTAGCACCTCTATTTATTTCTTCTAACACCTGTTCTTTGTTGTACATAAAGTAAAATACTATAAATACTAGTAGTGCAGCTAATGGTGATATTACTATAGTAATTACATCTGCAAAGTTACTAAACAAATTCATATTTAAATTTAAAGGTATTGATAATACAAATGACACTACAGCTATTAATATAGTAGCTGTTTTTCTGCTTAATTTTGTTTGTGCCATAAAAGATTCTACTGGCCCTTCTAGCATATTTATTGAAGAACTAATTGCTGCAAATAATACACTTAAAAAGAATAGTATCATAAGTATTTGTCCACCAGGGATAGCTTTAAATATAGTTGGTATTGTTATAAATAATAAAGGTGGACCTGCTGCTGGATCTAAGCCAAAGGCAAATACTGCTGGCATAATAACAAAGGAGGCTAACAATGCCGCAATAGTATCAAGTACCGCAGTACTTACTGCAGACCTTGGAATATCTAAATCCTTCTCTATGTAACTACCATACACCACCATTCCGCATCCATTTAAAGATACTGTGAAGAAGGCTTGACCAAGTGCCATTGCCCATGTATTTATTTTAAATAGGTATGACCATTGTGGTGTTAATAGGTACTTCACCCCATCTATAGCTCCAGGTAAAGTTAATGATCTAATAGCTAACAATATAAAAATTCCAAAAAGCATAGGCATTATAATTTTATTTATTTTTTCAATTCCCTTAGATATACCCATACATACAATTACCAAGGCTAGTACTATTGCTAGTAAATTCCATGGTATAGTTTGGGTGCTTCCTGCAAAACTTTCAAAGTACTTAGGTATATCAATATTTTTTATATTTCCACTAAGGCTAAGTCCTAAATACTTAATTATCCAACCTACTACCACATTATAAAACATAAACACTCCTGCAAGTCCTATTGCTGGTATAAATCCGAAAAGAATTCCTCCCTTTAAACTTTTATTCTTAAACCCTTTTTTAATTCCTGTTAGAGCACCCCCCTCAGCACCTCTTCCAAATGCGAATTCTGTAATTAGCCCTGTGGATCCTAGTATAAGTACAAAAATAAAGTATGGAATTAAAAATACAGCTCCCCCATTTTGACCTAACCTGTAAGGAAACATCCATATATTCCCCAGTCCTACTGCTGCTCCAATACAAGATATCACAAATCCTGCTCTACTTGTAAAGTTTTCTCTGTTTTTCATATTCTAAGCTCCTTCCTAAAATAAATAAAACCACATAGATTGATTCCATGTGGTTTAAATAAGAAGGCATGAAATATAAAAACCACATAGATATATCTATGTGGTCTAATCACTAAACATTTGAGTATAGCAAAACTTCCCAACCATCATAGACACAAACCAAATTTGTTAAACTGGTTTGCATCTATAATTGTTTATAAATACAAACCCTATCTATAATAGCTAAGATAATATGCCATATTAACTTTTGTTGATTTAAAGTTAATTTCTCTACTCATTTTAATTCTCCTAAGTGTTATATTTTAATAAATAGTATCATGGATATTTAAGCTTGTCAAATATTTTTCCTCCTAATATTTTATGAATTTTGCTTTTTCCTTAATATATGTTATCATGGTATAAGTATATTTAAGGAGGTTGATGCATATGTGGGCTTTGTATAAGCTCTGTGTGTAATTAATAGTGCTTAGATTCATTTATGAATTTTACTGTGACAATTTTATCCGATGACTACCAGCTCTAATACTCCATCTTCTTCAAAGTGAGAGTAAAGAGCTGCTACGTCCCTGGATAACGATTTCTAAGCTTCAGAGAGAGTAAAAACTCCCTCTGAAGCAAAGAACTTTGTTTATATACTGAGCTTAATAAATCAACAAGAAATTATTAAAAATAAGTGAGGGATTTATTATGAAAAGTACAACATTTAAAGTATATGAAAGAAGCTCAAAGGAGAATTTAAAGAAGCTTAGAAATTTAGGAGAAATACCTTGCGTAATCTATGGTGAATTTTTAGAAGAACCCATCTCTGCTAAGATGAATAAAACTGAACTGTTAAAAATGTTAAAAGGCAGTTTTAGTGGTTCTATCATACCAATTGATTTAGAGGGAAAAACTCTAAACTGTGTAGTTAAAGATATTCAAAAAAACAATCTACACGAAATTATACATTTTGATTTACAATATGTTAAACCAAATGAAGTAATTAAACTAACTATTCCTATAAATTATATAGGTCAAGAAAATTTGGAATCTAAAAGACTTGTTTTAGAAACCTTTAGACCATATCTTGATTTTCAAGGAAATGTAGAAAAGATTCCAGAATATATTGAAGTTAATGTAGCTAATATGCAATTTAATGATAAACTACTAGCTAAAGATATTAATATTCCAAGTGAAGTAACACTTCTTACTCCTGAGGACACTATCTTAGCTGTAGTAAATGGCTAATGTGAAATGAAATTTATATTTAAAAAAGTGCTATTCTTACAAAAGACTAGCACTTTTTTCTTATATAACTCCTAATATTTTATTATTAAGCTTTATTTGCTTCACCTGCTTTAAATATAGCTATTTTAGTACATAGTGGGCCTATTAACTCATATATAACAGTTCCTGCTAATATTATAGTTCTAATCTGCGTACCATAAGCTGGTAATTCATTTTGAACTATAAGTGCTAGTCCAATAGCTACTCCTGCCTGTGGTACTAAAGTTAATCCTAAATATTTTTGAACTATAGGCTCTGATTTAGCTATCTTAGCTCCTAAATAAGCTCCTAAAACTTTACCAACAACTCTAGCTATTATATAACCTACTCCAATTATACCTACAGTCTTCAAAACTGACATATCTAGTTCTAATCCTGATATAGTAAAGAACGCTATAAATATTGGATTAGTAAATTCATCTAATACAGTAAGTAATTTAGTTTTACCATCGGTAATGTTACTAATGGTTCCACCCATAACCATACAAGTTAATAATCCAGACAAATGTAATTTATTAGCTACACCTATAGCTAATAAAATTACACCTATAGCCATGCTCATAGTTTGTTCTCTACTGTTAGATAATCTATTGATAAAAGCTAATGCAAATCCTAGTATTATTCCTAGAATAGTAGATCCTATAATCTCTATAAAAGGATTCATTATTGACATCACGGTCAAAGCTCCTGTGCCATTCGTTAAAGCTTTTGCAATAGATAAAGCTATTCCAAAGGCTATAACTGCAATGGCATCATCTATAGCGACTACTGGTATAAGAGTATTTACTAAGGGTCCCTTAGCTCTATATTGCTTTAGAACCATAATTGTAGCTGCAGGTGCTGTTGCTGAGGCTATTGCACCTAAAGATAAACTAAAAGCTAATGGTTGCTTAAATACTGTTACCATAACTAAAGTTACGACTACTACTGCCATAAGTGCTTCAAATAAAGCAATAATTATAATTCCAGAACCAATTTTCTTTAAATCCTTGAAATTCAGAGAACTACCTATACTATAAGCAATAAACCCTAAGGCAGCCTCTGAAATAACTGTTAATCCATGGATAGCTTCAGTAGGTACGATCTTTAAAACAAAAGGTCCTATTATTATCCCTGCTACTAAGTATCCTGTTACCTTTGGTAGTTTAATATAACTTACTAGTAATCCTAAAAATATACCTGCAAGTATTACTATCCCTAGTACATATAACCAATTCATCTTTAACTTCAGTCCCTCCTATTTTTGTTGAAAACTACCTCCAAATACCCTATTAACTGGAATTGTAAATGCTATTCCATTACCTGGTCCATTTAATCCTCCAGTTACTTTGTTGATAATCTCGAGTGCTTGTTCTATTCTTTCTTTCTTTAAAACTGTAAATACTGTTTTATTAGATGACCTTCCTTTGTTTAATAACAATTGAAGCGAAGAAAACATACTTGCATCTTCACAGCTAGATAAAATGTTAGCCATCCCTACAGTATCAATAATTGTAGACCCACTTATACCTATGTTAGTGAATTCAATCATTATTTCCTCTAAATCCCTTGGGTCATTTAATACAAATATTAGAACTTCCATTTATATCCCTCCCCTTCCTTATATATCTATTATATATTTTTTGTTTAATTAAATCAAATTTACATAAATTTTATTTAATTAAACTAAATTTAATTAAATACATAAAATTTTTATTTTTCATGTACACACACCAACTTACTACAACATATTATAAATTATATTGTATCAATAAAATGGAGTGTATTGATTTGAGAATGTCCAATGATAAATTTAGTATTAACGATATAATTAAGAATAATATCATCCCTGACCCCTCCGCATATGCATTATTCCAAGGTGGTTCCTTAGCTCCTGATCTAAATGGTAGAGCTTTATTTTGTTCTTTAACCGATGGAATACTTCTTAAAGTCTGTGTTACTGGTATTCCAACATACAACTCTGAAGGAAAACCATCACTTTTCCATGGATTGCATATTCATGAGTTTGAAAATTGTAATATAGGTGATCCAAATGACCCTTTTAAAACTACCGGTGGGCATTGGAATCCAACAAATGAACTTCACCCGTATCACTATGGAGATCTTCCACCACTAATGTCATCAAATGGTATTGCTGCAATGGATGTTTATTTAAGCAGATTTTCTATAAAAGATATTGTTGGAAAAGCTATCATAATCCATGAAAATGCTGATGACTTTACTAGTCAACCTGCTGGTAATTCTGGGAAACGATTAGCTTGTGGAATAATAATGCCTACTTAGATACTGTTAATACTTATTAATTGTTAATACAAATTCTATATATCAAGCTTATAAATTTTATACTAAAGTAAAGAACTATATCAAAACATATCTTGATATAGTTCTTTACTACTTTATTTTACTACTTTACAATATTTCTTTTTAAAAATTCTTTCTTACTGTTTATAATATCATCTAAGGTTATAAAATTTATACTATCTCTACTAAATTCTTCATCACATATTCTAATACTCTGAGTTCTTATAAGATTATCTAAATACTGTTTTATCATTAATCCATTTTTTATTACTAAATTGGGATTACCATATATGTCTATTATAGTTTTATTAATTTCCTCTTCTGCATCTTTCGATAAGGAATATCCTTTTTTACTTAATATACTTAATGCTATATTACATAATCCCATATAATCATAATCTTCAAAATCAAACCAAGTTGGAAATCTATAGTTAAAGGCTGGATTAGATAATACTAGTTTTTTCATTCCTTCTTTTTCTCCTGAAAGGATTAATATAACCTTATTATTTTTATCTAAGAATTTAATGAAATCTGATACTATTTTATTATATTGCTGTTCCTCTAGGAGAAGGTCTACCCTATTTAGAAATAGCATTTTCCCTGAAAATTTACTAAATATATCTTCAATTTTTATTCCCTTATTAATCATTGCCATGAATTCATACTTATCCATTTCTACAATGTTTTTAGCTTTAACTATTCCCATACTATAATACATTTCTGAGAGAATATTAGCTACAGTTTTCTTCCCTGTTCCATTTTCCCCTGTAAATATTATGTTCATATATCTATTGATATCTGAGCCTAATCCTATTTTTTTTCTTCTTTCTCTAACTTTTAAAAGCTTATATTGATTTTTTAAAAATTCCTTTGCATCTTCATTACCAACTAATAGCTCTAATCTACTATCTAGATTAAATATGTTATCATCTTCAATAACATTTATATTTTCTACATCCTTAGCAGTTATAAGGTTCATCTCATAGACACTGATATCCTCTTCTACAATTCTTATGCTTTGATTTCTAATTAGTTTTTCCACATAATTCCTAACCATCCTACCATTTCCTGATTGTGCATCTGAGTTATTGTAGATTTCAACAAAGCTTTTCTTTAAAGTTATGTATCCATTCTTAGATAACTTAAACCCCTTTACTTCAACAAGCTTTACAGCCATCTCAAAAAGTTCATTAGGATTATAGTCTGCAAAATTAGTCCATAATGGAAATCTTGACCTTAATCCAATGTTTACATCAAAGAATTCTTCCATTTCTTCTTCATATCCAGCTAATATCACTATTACTTCTTTAGAATAATCTTCAATTAACTTTAACAGAGTTTCTATAGCTTCAATTCCTAACGAATCATTAGCAAGGGTATATGCTTCATCAATAAATAATACTCCACCTAAAGCTTCTTTAAACTTCTCTTCTGTTTTCTTTGGGGTTTCCCCTGGAATTTCTGAAACAAAACTTGATCTATCAGTTTCTACTAGTTGACCTACCTTTAATAATCCCATACTATTTAGCATTTCAGCTACTAATCTTGCTATGCTTGTTTTACCTGTACCTGGATTACCTGTAAATACCATATTTAAATTTTGCTCTATCTTAGTATTTACTCCAACAGATTTCCTTTTTTCTTGAGCAACTATAAGCTTATATTGACTTCTTAATAGTTTTTTAACATCATCAAGACCTATTATTTCATTTAATTTTTCTTCTAAATCAAACTTTGCATTTGCTCTAAAGTTAAAGTTATCTCTATCTAATAAATCAATCTCCTTATCACTGTTAGTTAGATATTTTTTCGAAGCATCAATTATTGCATTTTCCACTATATTTCTTACAAATCTAGCATTACCTAAATCATTTTTACCTGTAATTTGGTTTCTTGTAAATAAATCTATTAAACCTGCTTTTACATTCTTTGCTATTCTATACCCCTTAGATTTAGCTATATTAACTGCTATTTCATACATTTCTACTGGGTTGTAATCTTTAAAGTGTATAGTATTTGAAAATCTAGATTTTAGACCTTGATTTATAGTTAGAAATCTTTCCATATCTTTCTCATAACCAGCTAATATGACTATTAAATTATCTCTATTGTCCTCAATGCCCTTAAGTAATGCATCTACTATTTCCTTACCTACCTTATCTTCTTCACTTTCACATAAGGAATATGCTTCATCTATAAATAGTACTCCTCCTAAGGCAGAATTAATTATATCATTTGTTCTCTTAGATGTATCATTAATGTTCTCTGTAACAAAATCTGCTTTACTCACCTCTACAAATACACCTTTAGATAATATACCTAAGGCGTTTAAATATTCAAAGGTAACCCTAGCTGCATTAGTCTTTCCTGTGCCTGCATTTCCTGTAAATATCATATTCATAGATATCTTTGAAGTTTTTAGTCCAAGTCTTTTTCTTATTTTTTGTACTTTCCAATTATTTTCAACATTTATTATAAAATTCTTCAGTTCCTCTATACCTATTATAGAATCCAATTTATATTTTACTTCTTCAAGGGTAGGTACTAGATAGTTCTCTAACTTGTATATTTCATCATCTGATTTGCAATATATCTCATTCTTATCTACATATATTAAAATCTGACTTTCACTATAAAGTCCTTCCTTTTGTATTAGGTTCATAATTGGTTTATAAATTTTATAGGATATATATTCACTGATTCCAAAATTGCTATCTTCTATGAAGTTTTCTTGTAAGAAACTACAAATTCCAAAGTTATCTTCCTCTTCATCTTTATTTTCTATTCCAAGAACTATATTTCCTTGCATATGCTTTTGTATACCATCTATTGACCTTAACACTTCTCTTCTAATTACTTTATTTTGTTCCTCTTCTGTAAGGCTTTCAGTATATAATACCTCTTCCCTATTATCTAAAATTCCATCTTCTATTACATTATCATCACTATTATAAATAAATATGAAAAATTTATTATGGCAGATGAATTCTCCTATATTGTCTTTATCCTTACTCTTTGCTTCAATAAGAAACTTATTTTTCATAATATAGTTATCTTTTAACTTTAAACAAGTATTAGGATATATTTCTGATAACACATTTAAAATATTTTCTGAAGCTTTTTCAGTATTTTTAAACATTATTACATGTGAACTACTATTTAGTTTTTCATATAAGTCACTTAAAAAAGCATTATATCCTAAATTAAAATTATAAGAAGCTAAATCTATTTCATCTATATGATAATCTTCAGTTAATCCTTCCTCATTAAGTTTTTCAAATAATAACCTTACACTAGCTTTTTTAAAAGTTCCTCGTTTACCGGCTAAAAGTAATATGCCCTTCTTATCTTCTTCAAACTTTTCTTTAAAATAATTGCACAATTTATGAATGAAATCTCCTTGCCCTATTATTTCATTATTCATTTTTTTTACTATATTTAAAAAACCATTACTTAAACTTTTGTCTTTCATATAGAACTTCACCCTTTCTTTTGTTTATGTAGTTATCTTTGTATTATAATTTCTTTACTAATTATATAGTTCTTCTAAATCTTTTAGTAATTGAATTTTACCTCTTGATATTAATAAATACCCTTTTTTCTCTAGTTCCTTAAGCTTTCTGCTTATTACTTCTCTTGAAGAATCTAATTCAAAAGCAAGTTCTCCATGGGTTGTATAAATTATTTTAGTATTCTTACTAAGTAATAATTTAACCAATCTACTTTCTAAAGATTCATGAATTCTAGCTTCTTTGTTTTCTATAACCCCTCTAAATTTTGCATATAGATCTTTATATATAACTTGCATAAATCTAAAATCACTTAATAAATAGGCTTTCACTATATCTGATGGTAAAATAGCAATTAAAGAGTCTTGCATGGCTATGCCTTCAATATTTAGTGATTGACAATTTACAAAGCAGCTTAATGCTTCATGACATAGCTCACCACGCTCTACATTGTATAAATTAGTTTCATTTCCCTCTTCTGTTACTTTTTGAACCTTTATAATTCCACTTATAACAAATAACATACCTATGCAGTTTCCACTATCTGTTTTTAAATACTCCTCACTTAATAAACTTTTAAAAATTACATTTTTTCTTATAATTTCATGGCTATCATCTATTTCTTTTAATACAGGATAAGCATCATACAAAGCTTCAAGTCTTTTATTAAATACATCTAAACTATTTAACATATTGTCCTCCTAAAAAAATTGCTTGTGTGACTATATCACATATTTTCTTTTAATTATACAGTTATAATATGCTTACTACAACATTTATAAAACAGGAGGATTTAAATTTATGGAAAAGAAAATTGTTAAAAGAAAGGCTTATGTGGATACTAGCTACTGTGTAGCCTGTGGTGCTTGTGAAAAAGTCTGTCCCCTTGGAGCCATTGCTATTAACAAGGGTATTTTTTCAAAGGTTGATTATGATAAGTGTGTTGGATGTGGAAAATGTGTTATAGCTTGCCCTGCATCTACTATAGAAATTAAACAACTAGGAGGTAACTAATGAAAAAGAAGAAAAAGCATCTTTATGAATATCTTTGGATACTATCTTCCCTATATTTAATTTTAGGGTTATTTAATATACTCTTTGCTTGGCTAGGATTAATTTGTTTCATCGTACCTTTATTAATTTCAATAGTTAAAGGAAATAAAGGCTATTGCAATAAATACTGTGGTAGAGGACAACTATTAGATTTATTAGGTAATAAGTTAAAATTATCAAGAAATAAGCCTATGCCTAAATTTTTAAAATCTAAATATTTTAGATACGGATTTTTAATTTTCTTTTTAACTATGTTCATTAATATGGTATTTAACACCTATTTAGTTTTCCAAGGGACAAATACTCTAAAAGAAGTTCTTACTATACTTTGGACCTTTAAATTACCTTGGAACTTCACAGATTTATCCTATGTTTCTCCTTGGATAGCTCAATTTAGTTTTGGCTTCTACAGCTTAATGTTAACTTCAACTCTCCTAGGTATAATTACCATGGCCCTTTATAAACCACGTTCTTGGTGTGTTTATTGTCCAATGGGTACCATGACTCAAGGAATTTGTATAATTAAAGATATGAAAAAATAGAGGGCTAGCCCTCTATTTTTATAAAGAAAATTTAGTTATTAAATATACAAATTAAATATTGATAATAATCTACTACACTACCACTTATAGGTTCAACTTCCTTATCTGTAAGTAAATTTTCCAAACCTTCTTTGTAAGGAGACCCTTTTCCATTTAGCTTAAATAAAGTAAAGTCTTTCAAGTTTAACTTTTCTATATTTGCATATTGATTTACTATTTTATTAGATACTATAGGTATAGATAATACTTTAAGTTTTCCCTTATCTTCCATTAATTTGGCTAATGTGATTGTTTCTTCTCCATTGTATTTTACAGTTTCTTTAAAAATATGCATTTGACCAAATTGCCCATAGTATTTGCCCTTAGGATTTTCATTATATATTCTCATAAAGTTATCATAGATTAAATCATCTCTATATACCCTTTGATTTTCTATATATTTCATAGTATTCATCATGCTACTTAGATTATTTTTAAATTTCTTGAAGTTATCTCCAAATAAATATATATATATATCGGTATTGCTATTTATATCCTTATTTAAATCAACCAATATTCTAGCTATTTCCTCATCATCTTCTACATCCCCATTAAGTATACTTTTAAAATTATTTATTTTCTCTATTATTTCTGTATCTGGTTCTATATTAGGAATTAAGCTAAACATTTCATTTAAAGTATAATTAGCTTGAAAATCTATATCAATACCAAAAGCTTGTATCTTTTTATCCTTAGGTAAAGTTTTATTATAATTATACACCTCTTGCCAGAATTTATAGTAATCATCACCACCATAGCTAGGGTTAGCATTTCTTACTGGTTCTATTGCCTCTTTAAGTAGCTTCTCATCACCATTTTGTATATACTCATTTAACTTACTCACTATACTATACTGTAATTCACATATTAAATATCTGACCTCTTCTTTTTCATTCAAATATTTTAACATCTCAATACTTATTTTTTCATTTCCTAACTTTCCATGATCTTCACCAGTAAAAAATATATCATACTCACTGCTATCATTAATTAAGTTAAGAGTAGTACTTATTCCATCTTCACTAAAATCTGCAGTTTTATTATTATCTGCTAAATACTCTTCTGGCGATTTAACCTTATAAAAATTTAAATAACCCAAATAACATACTATAATAACTATAATTACCCCTAAAATAGTAACACCCTTTTTACTATTCATTTTGCTCCCCCCATTTATACTACTAATAATTATATTTCTTGACTCAATNNATTGAGTCAAGAAATATAATTACATAAGTTAATTAAAACTTATTATAAACTATTTATTGTAAAATCTAAACCAAATATACTTAAAAATAGCATATCGTGACATAAAATTCTAAATATAAATAAATCACCCTAAACTTAGGGTGATTTATTTATATTATATCTAGAATCTAAAATCACGTTTTCCTTCATTAAGTTCTTTTAGGTGTTCCTCTACAATACTCTTAACTTTAGGATTAGGAATTTTCATAGCTTCATTTTTTATGACTTCTTCGCCTTTAGCTTTTGTATCTTCAGATGCATAATCCTCTAGATACTCTTTTAAAGTCATTAGGGCATTAGGTAAACAACAGTTAGAAATTTGACCTGATTTTACTAACTGCATAAATCTGTCTCCAGTTCTACCTTCACGATAACAAGCAGTACAGAAACTAGGGATATATCCCATACCAAGTAACCAATTTACAATTTCATCTAGAGTTCTTGTATCGCTAATATCAAATTGTTTTGAATTATCTTCCTCTTTTTCCTTCTGAGCATATCCTCCAACGCTTGTACATGAAGCTCCACTAATTTGAGAAACTCCAAGATGAAGCACTCTTTCTCTAGATTTTTGAGATTCCCTTGTAGATACAATAATTCCTGTATAAGGTACTGAAATACGTAAAATTGCAACAATCTTTGCAAATATATCATCAGAAATTCCATTAGTGAAATCCTCTGGATTTACTTCATCAGCAGGACAAATTCTAGGTACACTGATAGTATGTGGTCCCACTCCCATGGCTGCTTCTAAATGCTCTGCATGCATGAGTAATCCAACAAAATCATACTTATACATATTTAATCCAAATAAAACTCCTATACCAACGTCATCTATACCACCCTCCATAGCTCTATCCATAGCTTCAGTGTGATAATTATAATCATGCTTTGGTCCTGTTGGATGTAATTCTTCATATAATTTTTTATTATAAGTTTCTTGGAATAATATATATGTTCCTATTCCAGCCTCTTTTAATTTTCTATAATTCTCAACAGTAGTAGCAGCAATATTTACATTTACTCTTCTTATATCACCATTTTTATGTTTTATGCCATATATAGTCTTTATACTTTCTAATACATATTCTATAGGAGAATTTATAGGATCTTCACCTGTTTCTAGTGCAAGTCTTTTATGTCCAAGATCCTGTAATGCAATTACTTCCTTTTTAATTTCTTCTTGAGTAAGTTTCTTTCTAGCTATATGTTTGTTTCCATGGTGGTAAGGACAGTATATACATCCATTAACACAATAATTAGAAAGGTATAATGGAGCAAACATAACTATACGATTACCGTAAAATTTATTCTTTATCTCCATAGCTAATTCTTCTATTTTTTTATTTTCTTCTTCTAAATCACATTCTAATAGCACTGCTGCTTCTTGGTGATTTAAACCTTTACATCCTCTAGCCTTCTCTATAATACTATTTATTAACTCTTTATTATTTTTATTTTTCTTAGCATATTCAAGGGTTGATAATATTTCTCCATCTTCAATAAATTCAGTTGCTACCTTAGATTTTACATTATACATACATCTACTCTTCTTTCTTATTAGGATTTTAAGTGCTTTATTCTAATATATACCTAATTCGTTCTGATTTTATATATTTACTCTACTTCTTCGAATAGATCGTTTTTACAGTAATACCATCAAGCATACCCAACTTACCAGATAATGAACTAATAATATCATTAGTTGCATCTATAATTACGCTAATAACACACACCTCCTTGTCGCGATATGGTACCCCCATTCTCCCAACAATATATTGTCCATAGTCATGTAAAATATTATTTAATTTTTCTGTAGCTGTAGTATCCTCTACTATAATTCCAATCAATGCGATTCTTGTTTCCAAAGCTTATGCTCCTCTCAAAAAAATACTCTCTGCATCCCAAAAGAGAGCAGAGATAGTATATCGCTATCCTATGACACCGCCTTATCATTTGGGCTAACCCTCATGTACTTCAGAACGATTTAAATCTATTACTCTTCCTCCTTGGATACTTCCTTAGAGTAAGACTACATTTTTATTTTAACACCTATTACAAATATTATCAATTATTACTTATACATTGAAAAACACTTTAACTTTGTATACAATTAATTGGGATAAACATGTAAAATATGAGAAATAGATTAACAAAAGACTAGAAAGGATATTGATTATGGAAAATTTGATTTTATCAATAAATGTAGTTTTACCACTGTTTCTTACCATGGCTTTAGGATATGTATTAAAACGATTGAAAATGTTTGATGACAATACTCTAAAGGTCATGAATAGTATGACCTTTAAGGCTTTTTTGCCTCTATTGTTATTTTATAATATATATAAAACAGATTTAAAAGGAGCTATAAATCCGAAACTTATTTGCTTTGCACTTATAAGCGTTACCCTTACTTTTATAGTACTATGCATTCTTATTCCTCTCATTGAAAAAGATAATAAAAAGCGTGGTGTTTTGATACAAGGTATATTTCGTAGCAACTTTGTAATATTTGGTTTACCTGTAGCATGTTCCCTATTTAGTGAGGACAAAGTTGGTGTTGTAGCTATACTAATAGCTACCGTTGTCCCTGTTTTTAATATGCTAGCAGTGATATCCTTAGAAATTTTTAGATGCGGAAAGCTAGATATTAAAAATACTCTAAAAGGAATTATTACTAATCCTTTAATTATAACATCAGCAATTGGACTATTATTTCTTATCTTTGGAATAAAACTTCCAACGGCTATCGAAAAATCCATAAGTGATATATCACGAATTGCTACACCTCTTTCCCTCATTTTACTTGGTGGTTCCTTTTCTTTCACCGATGTAAAAGCTCACTTGAAACAAACTATTATAGGTGTAACTGGTAGACTTATTGTAGTTCCTAGTATTCTTATGCCTATAAGTATATGGTTAGGTTTTAGAGATATAGAACTTATAGCGTTAATGCTTATCTTTGCATCCCCTACTGCTATTTCTTCCTTCACTATGGCTCAAAAAATGGATGGTGATAGTGAATTAGCTGCCCAAATAGTAGTATTTACTTCAGCCTTTTGTATACTTACAGTATTCCTGTGGATATTCACATTAAAACAGTTTAGCTTAATTTAGAGGATAGATTAAATGTATAGTTGGACTGTGTAAAAATAATCCGTCAACATGTTATAGATTGTATATTCTATCACTATAGTTTTCAACAGAGCCATTATTAAAAGAACTGTATGAAAATAGAAGCACTTATTTCTATTTTCATACAGTTCTTTCAATTCTTAATTATATTTAATGATGGTCACATCCATCATGATTACAAGTATGATTCATAGCGAATTCTGACAACTCACCATTTTTAAGCTTCTCTAAGTTTGTATTTATAGTTCCTTCTGCTGCTCTATATACCTTTATTCCTTGGGAGTTTAACTTAACTATAGCCCCTTGACCAATACCACCTACAACCACAGCATCTACTACTTCTCCTGATAATGCTTTCATTGGTTGACACATACCATGCTGATGACCTAAATCACCATTTCCTATAGTCTTAACCTCATTAGTTTCTAAATTACATACTACAAACATTGGAGCTGTTCCAAAATGTCCATATGGTACACTCTCCATACCTTCATTAGATTTAACTGGAAAACAAACCTTCATTACTCTTCCTCCTTTAATCTCTCTTTACAGCATTTCTTTACTACCTTACAATTTTTTTCACATTGTAAAGCATGAAAGCTCTCTAAACTTACATTAAACTTATCATCTATTGAGCATATGTCATCAGTAATTAATACATTAATAAATTCTATAGCTTTTTCTAAAACTTTCTTATTTAAGTCATAGATTACATGATATCCTCTTTTGTAACCTACAATTAAATCTACTTCCTTAAGAATTTTAATGTGTTGTGATACTGCAGCTTCAGAAATTTGTAAATGCTTAGCTATTGCCTTTGCACAAATATTCTTCTTAGATAATAATATTAGTATTTTTATCCTTGTCTCATCACCAATAGCTTTAAAAACTTTTACACTTTCTATCATATATACTCCTTTTATAATATAATTTAATTAAGTATTAACTTAATTAAATTATATTACTCTTAAGTGATTATATCAACTAAAAATTAAAATATTCTATACAATAATTAAAGTTATTTTCTTTTAGCCCCTTTATATGCTCCAATACCACCTCTAACATTAATCACATTAAACCCTTCTTTAGTCAATCTCCTACAAGCAAGTGAGCTTCTCGAACCTGTTTGACACATAAGGTAATATTCATTTTCTTTTTTAAGATATCTATCTGGATTGTTTAAAAGATTTCCCATTGGAATATTTCTAGCTGTTTTCAAACTTCCATTTCTATATTCATATATTTCTCTAACATCAATTAAATTAATCTTACCTAACAAACTATCTATATCATTAATACTTATTACTTTTCCATTATCCCTTTTTAAAAAATTAAACATTTTAACGCCTCCCTATATATGATAATTCAAAATCTGCTTTTTATTATACATATATTTTATCCTTTTTAATATTTTATTTATGTGAGTTAATCACTTATTGTTTATTATTAATAATCATATATATTCACAATCACTAACTTTAGATTTAACTAATTTTCATATTAAATGCAATAAAAAATAAGAACTATAAAACTGAAAGTTCATAGCTCTTATTTTTTGACATCTTGACTAAGTTGAGATCTATAGGCATATTTTAAGGAAACGCCTTCTCATATATATTCGAATGAGTAAGTTCGACTAACTAAATCATAGATTTAGAGTGTCACTTATATTTCGTAGATTTCTCCGTATTTTTTATTTAGGTACTCTAAGAAGTATTTAGGATTTAACTCTTCTCCTGTTACTTTTACAATAAGCTCTGATGGAGTATAAAGAGATCCAAACTGATGTATGTTTTCTCTTAACCAATCTTTTATCACTGCAAAATTACCATTTTTAACTTCTTCGTCATAGGTAGGTATATCTTGTCTCATTTTATTTAAGAATTGAGCTCCATATACATTACCAAGAGCATAGCTTGGAAAATATCCAATTAAACCTGCACCCCAATGAGTATCTTGAAGAATTCCTTCTGAATCATTTTTAGGCTCTACACCTAAATATTCCTTGTATTTTTTATTCCAAGCAGCTGGCAACTCTTCTACTGTGATTTCATTATTCATGAAAGCTCTTTCTAACTCATATCTAATTATAATATGAATACTATAAGTTAATTCATCTGCTTCTGTTCTAATTAAAGAAGGTTCTACCTTATTTATAGCTTTATAGAAATCTTCTAAATTAACTCCTTCAAATTGAGGGAATCTCTTTTGAGCCTCTGGATAAAAATAAGCCCAAAATTCCTTACTTCTTCCTAGAATATTTTCATAGTATCTAGATTGTGATTCATGTACCCCCATAGAAGTTCCGCCTGAAACACCTGTATATTCTAAATCATCTGCTGAGTTTTGCTCATAAATACCATGTCCACCTTCATGAATATTGCTAAAGAACGCACTTCTAAAATCATGTTCATCATAATTAGTTGTTATTCTAACATCTTTATTTCCGAAGTTAGTTGTAAATGGATGAACAGTAGTATCTAGTCTTCCTGCCTCAAAATCATATCCTAATTTTTCTAAAACAAATTTACCAAATTCATCTTGATCTTTAGTAGGAAATTGCTTTTTAAAGAAGGACTCGTCTATACTTACCTTAGAGGCTTTAATCTTCTCTAAAAGCTCCACTATACCATCCCTAAGCTCTTTAAATACTTTATCTACCCTATCTACAGTCAATCCTCTTTCATAATCATCTAAGCATTTATTATATATGTTTCCTTCATATCCTATATATTCAGCAAATTCCTTATTAAACTCTATTATCTTTGCTAGATATGGCTTAAAGCCTTCATAATCATTGTTTGCCTTAGCTTGTTTCCAAAATGCTTCTGATGTTGAACATAACATTTGATACTCTTTATTTCTTTCAGGTGGTATCTTTATAAGTTCATCATAGTTTCTTTTTAAATTTTCTATAATCTTTTTATCCTTGAAAGATAATTTGTCCATTTTATCTGAGAAGTACTCTATCCATTCCCCTATTTTTGAAGAAGTCATAAGTTTTAAACACTCTGAATATAGATATCCCACTACTTCAATTCTTCCATCTATAGCTTTAGATGGTATTCCTGTTTGCATATCCCAATGTATTAAGCTTTCTGCATGAATTAAATAAGTTACGTTTTTAATATGCTCCTTTACTTCATTTAATTTTTCATTAATGTTCTCCATTCTCCCCACTCCTTATAACTTGTATTACATAATTTCGTTGTACTAATTATATCTTTATTTTCAATATAATTCCATAGTTATTTATTAAATTTTTATATATATTATGCTTTATGCTACTTATATAATTAAATAACTATATTCAATTTATACACCTAATTTTTAATCTCATTAATTTCCTTCTAAAATTATTTATAATCTAATCATAATTTTGTCACACAGATGTCACAATATACCCTTATTATAAATATCAACAGGAGATAATAAATATTTCGTAAGTAATTCCCCCAAGATTATATAAGAGATAATTAATTTCCTAATATTTAAAGCAAATAAGTTTACCCCTCAAATAAGAAAATTCTGTGTAAATCACAGGATTTTCTTATTTACATTGATTTTGTAAATTTTCTTGATTATAATGAATATAATGTAAAGCAATGGTTTTAATTTATAACTGATTACTTTATGTTTCTAATTAATCTTGTTAAGAATAAGATTAATCCATATATAATATGTGAAATTAAAACATATACTAAATTAAAGATTGAAAGGAGAATAAATTATGAAAAAAGGTATGAAGGTTTTCCTTCCTATAATAATTATTGTGATTATTATTGCTGTATTTTTAGTTGGAAATTACAATAATCTTGTAACTCTTAAACAAGGAGTTAGTGCAGCGGAATCAAACATTGATACTCAGCTTCAAAGAAGATCAGATTTAATCCCTAACCTAGTTAATACAGTAAAAGGATATGCAACTCAAGAAAAGGAAATTTTTACAGAAATAGCCGATGCTAGAGCTAAACTTGCAGGCGCTACAAATATTTCTGATCAAGCAGCTGCAGATACTGAACTATCTAACGCTCTTTCTAGACTGCTCGTAGTAGTTGAAAATTATCCTGACCTAAAATCTAATCAAAATTTCTTAGATTTATCAGTGCAATTAGAAGGAACAGAAAATAGAATTGCAATTGCAAGGCAAGATTATAATACTGTAGTTACAGAATATAATACGAAAATCTTAAGATTTCCTACCAACATAATTGCTTCATTATTTGGATTTGACGAAAAACCATTTTATAAGGCAAGTGCAGGTGCTACAGAAGTTCCTTCCGTAGACTTTTCTAATTAATGATGAAGAAGAAAACTAAATTTTTAAAACACTGTCTTTCTTTTCTTGTTGTTATTCTGTTATCTTTTTCTTTTAGTGCATTAGCAGAGGATACTTATCCTAGCCCAACTATATATAAATATCTAAATGATTATGTTGGTATTATAGATAGTGAAGATGCCAATAAAATTGTTTCTCTAGGTAAGGAGCTTGAGGATAAAACAGGTGCTCAAGCTGTAGTTGTTGTAATGAACACCCTAAACAATACTCCAATTGAAGATTATAGCAATAGTCTCTTTAGAACCTGGGGAATAGGTGAAAAAGGCAAAGATAATGGTCTTTTAATTCTTGTAGCCATAGATGACAGGCAATGGAGAGTAGAGGTAGGAAGAGGTCTTGAAGGTGCAATACCTGATGCACTTTCAAGTAGAGTTATGACTTCCATTGCAAAACCAAGTTTTAAAGATGGAAATTATAGTGAAGGAATTTTAAATAGTTATAGTGTTTTATGTGATTATGTTAGTGAAGAATACGGTGTCACCTTAGATAAGTCTTTGAATGTGACAATGCCTAGTGAAGAAGATTATGAAGATAATGATGGTTTTAATATATTTATATTTATAGCTATCATCATCTTTGTATTTATAGATTCCATCTTCAATAGGGGTAGATTACTACGAATGTTGTTTTGGACTAGTAGAGGTGGCAGAGGTCCTCGAGGTGGTGGTGGCTTCGGCGGCGGTGGTTCTTCCGGTGGCGGAGGCTTTGGCGGCTTCGGTGGAGGTTCTTCCGGTGGCGGTGGATCATCTGGTAGTTGGTAGTTATAAAAAAAGAGAACAAGTTCATTTTTTCAATGAACTTGCTCTCTTTTTTATTAAAGTTATCATTTAATTTAAGCTACTAAGGTAATAACCTTTGTAAATACTAACACAGCAAGTAGTACTCCTACTGCTACTCTGTATATAGCAAATACTCTCATAGGCTTTTTCTTTAAGAAAGTAACAAATTTGTCCATAACTATTATTGATACAACAAAGGCAACAATAAACCCAACTATTAATGCAACCCATAAGGTTGGAGTCATAATAGAATAGTTAAATTCAAATAAATCTTTAGCTGATGATCCTACCATTGCAGGTACTGCTAAGAAAAATGAGAATTCTGCTGCTACTGGAGTTGAGAGCCCTGCAACCCAACCTCCCATTATGGTAGATGCACTTCTTGACATTCCTGGCCATACAGCAAGAACTTGGAATATCCCTACCTTTAATGCTTGCATAGGTGTTATATCATCTATGTTTTTAACAGCTTTGCTTTTTCTCTTTCTAAAGAAGTTTTCCACTATAAGTAGTAAAAATCCTCCTACTAATAATCCAACAATTACTGATTGAAGATTAAATAAACTTTTAATTTGCTTATAAAAAATTACTCCTACTATTCCCATTGGAATACATCCAATCAATACATTAATTCCAAATTTAAATCCAGTTTGACCCTTCTTACCCAATGTGAATATGAATTTAAAAAATTCTATTACACTATCCTTAATCTTATTCCAATATAATACCACTACTGCAAGTATAGCCCCTAGTTGAATAACTACCTGAAACATATCAGCAAAATCACCACGGAAGTTTATGGCATTACCAACTAATATCATATGTCCTGTAGATGAAACTGGAATAAACTCTGTTAATCCTTCTACTATTGCAATAATTATTGCTTTTATTATAACTATCAAATCTAAACCCACTAATTTTCACTCCTTGCTACTTGTACCGATTTTGACATACATATAGTTTACCTTACATGCATAAATAGAACAAGAGGATAACCTTACATATATCTTTCAATGATGTAAGGTTGTCCCCTTTAATACCTATAAACCTTGTATTTACATAGGTCTTATAATTTTTAATTTTATGTTAATTAAACACTATGTATATTAAATTTCAACTTCTTTATCATATTCTTTAAACTTTATCCATCCTCTTTTAGATATGTATTTTAAATAAGTTACTAATCTATATAGCTCTCCATCTACATTTTCTTTATAAGTTTCTGCCATGAGCTTTGCAATATCATAAACAGTTCTATTTCCATCTATATACTTCCATACTGTAGAACATCTCTCATCTAGTTCTAATTTAGTTTCAGGAGTTCTTTTAACCATCCAAGCTAGAAACTTTTTAACTGGATCAGTAACTTTTATATGTATAACAACTTTACCATCTTTTTCTTCCCAATTTTGTTGTTTAATTTCAGGTACATAAAGGGCAAAATTATGCTTTGTATCTTGAGCTTGTTTTTCTATTTCTTCTTGCGTTTTCTTATTTTTCATGCAAAATTCCTCCTAACTTATTTATAACTATTAAATATAAGATATTCTTTAATTCAAATTATTATTCTTTATTATGTAAATTAATTTGTTACCAATTATTAAAATCGCTTGTCCACAGATAGACTTTACCTGTGGCAAAGCGATTTTAAATTATTTTATAATTTACTATTTAACAGTTATAACTATTTAACAGCCTTATCCTTTTTACAAGAGAACATGTAAATCCATAATCCTAGTAATAAAAACATTACGCAAGCAAATAGATTGCTTTGAGTTATTCCTGTTAAGAAATTCTTACCGAATGATATGTTTATATTAGCAGCTACTAATCCAGCTACTACTATACCCATCAATGCATCTCCAGCAACTAAACCTGATGCAAGAAGAGTTCCTTTTTCAACAACTTCTCCTCTTCTATCTTGATCCTTAGCGAATTTTCTTTCAACGATTTCTCTGATTATTCCACCAACTAAGATAGCAGCATTTAAAGTTATTGGAAGGTATATACCTAGAGCTACTGGTAATACTGCTATTCCCGCTAACTCACAGAATAATGCAATTGCAGCACCAATTATTATTAGTGTCCATGGCAATTGAGCTGTCATAATACCTTCAACTATCATTTTCATAAGTGTAGCTTGAGGCGCTGCTACATCTGCAGAACCTATTCCATAAGCAGTATTTAACATGTTAATTACAAGTGCTGCAAAAACTCCTGCTACTGAAAGTGCAATAAACATTCCTATTTGAACCTTTTTAGGAGTACCACCTATAATAAATGTAGTTTTTAAACTTTGTGCTGCTCCTCCAGCTACTGCTATAGCAACACAAACAACTCCACCTATTAATACAGCTTTAGTCATATACTCTTGGCTTACTCCACCAGTTAATTTAATTACAGTAGTTACAAATAACATTGTAGCTATAGTCATACCTGAAACTGGGTTGTTTGATGCTCCAATTATACCAACCATTCTAGCTGAAACAACAGCAAAGAAGAAGCTGAATAAAACTGCCATGATTCCACCTACAAATCCACCGTTAACCATTGGTAATAACCAAGTTAATGCGAATCCAAAAGCTGCTGCTAGAATAACCCAAGTAAGAGGTGCTTCTAAATCAATTCTACTTACCTTATCATTTTTACCTGCACCTATTCCACCCATAGCTTGTTTAAAACTTGTGATAATAGTAGGAATAGACTTAGCAAGAGAAATAAATCCTCCCATTGCAACAGCTCCAGCACCTATATATTTAATATAGTTAGCCCAGATTTCGTTAGCACTCATTTCAGCTATAATTTTAGTAGCTGGGAATAAAGGTTCTGCTAGTCCAACTCCTAAGAATTTAATTAATGGTATAAGTGCAAACCAAGCTATAACAGAACCACCAAACATAAGTAATGATGCTCTAGTACCAACTATAAATCCAACACCAAGAAGTGATGCTAAAGTGTCAAATCCCATCATTGTACCTTGATAACTTTTAATAACATAAGTAGCTTGCTCTCCCCAAAGTGCAAATCCACCTGAGAAAAGTTTATATCCAGCTCCTACTCCAAGACCAGTCATAACTGTTTTGAAGCCTTGTCCACCTTCACTACCAGTTACAAGAACTTCAGCTGCAGCCATCCCTTCTGGATAAACTAAATTTCCGTGTTCTTCCACGATTAAGTATCTTCTAAGGGGTGTAATGAAAAATACTCCCATAACTCCACCAATTATTGTAACAATAACAACGGTTAAAATACTTAATTTTAATCCCCAAAGAATTAATGCTGGCAAAATAAATATAATTCCCCCGGCAATGGATTCCCCCATAGCAGCTAAAGATGCTACCATGTTTGCTTCTAAAATGTTGTTTCTTCTAAACATTCCTTTTAATACTCCAGTGGCAATAATAGCACCCGGAATACCAGCTGATATTGTCATACCAACTTTCAGACCAAGATATGTGTTAGCTGCTGCAAAAACGCATGCTAAAATAATACCTAAAATAATTGAATAACCTGTTGTTTCTGGCATTGCCATTGATGTTGGAACAAAAGGAACATATTCCTCACCTTTGCATCCACCATAAGCACTTTGAGATAATTTTCTTTTCTCTTGGCTCATAAATTTTTTCTCCTCCTTTGTAACTCTTTAACAAGGCACCCTAAAAAAGACACTAATTACTATGTTTAAAAGTTTAATTTATCTACAAGCTATATCTTTATCTTTAATTAATACTATTGATAAAAACATAAACACATTAACTAGTACTCTTCAGGATGCCTAAATCAAATTGTTTATTATTATATTAAATATCTAAAGTAAAATTCACCTTAGGTATTTATTTAATATTTTCTAATAGTGCTATTATAAAGTTCCATACTCTTTCAACAGATGATATGCTCATATGTTCATTTGGAGTGTGTACATCAAATAAATTTGGTCCAAAACTAATCATATCCACATCTGGCATTTTTTCTTTTAAAAGTCCACATTCAAGTCCTGCATGGATAGCATCTATTTTTGGTTCTTCACCAGTAACGTTTTTATAAGTTTCTATACATAAATCTCTTATTGGTGAGTTTGGTTCATATTGCCATTCTGGATAATCCGAATCATTAACAACCTCGGCACCAACTAATTTTGCTACAACATCTATTCTGTCTGTAATTGCACTTTTTAATGTTTTTACTGAGCTTCTCACAGCAGAGACAAAGGTAACTTTTTCTTCACTAAATTCTATTACTCCTAAGTTAAGGCTACTTTCTACTAACCCTTTAATATCCTCACTCATAGTTTGAATTCCATTTGGAGCAACTGTTAAATAAGAAACAATTTTTTCAGTTACTTCTTTAGTTAATTGTCTATTAGCTTCAGCCTTATCAACTATTACAGTTACATCTGGATCTTGTATTCTTAATTCAGTTTTAAAAATTTCTAATGAGTTATTAGCTATCTCTCTAACTTTTTCTACATCTTTAGTAGCTACTGTAATTGTAGCTTCTGCCTCACGTGGAATTGCATTGTTTTTAGCTCCTCCACTTATATGAGAAATATTGAAATCTACCTCTTTTGATATGGCATTTAATAATCTTCCCATAAGTTTATTAGCATTTCCTCTTTGTTTTATTATTTCCATACCAGAGTGTCCGCCTTTTAAACCTTTAACTTCTAGCTTTAAAGCCTCATTAGAAGCATCTTCCCATTGATTATTTATATTTACATAGTTAGTAACTCCACCAGCACAACTTACAAGGAATATTCCCTCTTCTTCTGAATCAATATTTAATAGTATTTTTCCATCAAGCTTTTTAGGATCTACTGCTATTGCTCCATACATACCTGTTTCTTCACCAGTTGTAACAAATAATTCTATAGCTGGGTGTTTTAACTCTTTTGAATCTAAAATAGCTAATCCATAGGCTACTGCTATTCCATTATCTGCTCCTAGTGTTGTTCCATTAGCATAAAGATAGTCTCCATCGATTCTAAGCTCTAATGGATCCATTTCAAAATCATGTACCTTATCCTTATTCTTTTCACAAACCATGTCCATATGACCTTGGATTGTTACTACTGGTGCATTTTCATATCCTTGAGTTGCAGGTTTTTTAATAATTACGTTTAACTCATCATCTTGTATTACTACAAATCCTCTTTCTTTACCAAAATTAGCTAAATAATCACTGATAACCTTTTCATTGCCTGAACCATGAGGTATTTTAGTTAATTCTTCAAAATAGCCTAGAACCTTTTCTGGATTTAATCCTTTTAATATAGACATAAAAATCCCTCCATTATTTGTATTTATTTTATAATCAATATGTATTTTTTATATATTTCAACATTTTAATATGTTTTTCGACTTACAATTTTATATTAATTTTATACTTATAAATTTATAAAGTCAACATATATAAAATAATTATTTTTGAAATATTACCTATAATCCATTTAATAATTCATTTAAGTTTTTTTATATTTTATATAATTAAAAAAGTATTTATAAAAATAGTATTATTTATTATTTTTTAAAATATAATTCTATATAATACCTATGTTAATAGAAAGAATTTATGCTACCTTTTTATAACAACTTTTTCTAATCTCATAATTATTATATCTTTTATGAATTAATTTCATACATTTTAACCTAAGAAAAGCAACATACTATTTACATTCTAATAGTATATTGCTTTTTCTTTTAAATTCCAATATTTTAATGTGTCGTTGTTCTATGATTACCTATATCAATGGCTTCAATGAATTATATTTATAAATAGTGTAATAATTGCAGAATTTACGAAATCTATGAATAAGCATCCTACAATTGGTACTACAAAATATGGGGTAGGTGCAAATCCAAACTTATTTGAAATTGAATCCATATTAGCTACAGCATTAGGTGTAGCTCCCATTCCAAATCCACAGTTTGCAGATGCAAACACTGCCGCCTCATAATCTCTGCCCATAATTCTAAAGGTTATGAAATAAGTAAATACACCTATAAGAATTGTTTGTGCTATTAGCATAACAACCATAGGAATTGCTAAATCTAGAAGTTCCCATAACTTTAATCCCATAAGAGCCATAGATAAAAAGAAGGATAAGCTGATACCTCCAAGATTTTCAATTTCTTTTTCTACTAACTCAATATTTGTGGCATCACAAATATTTCTTATAATTGCAGCCACAAGCATAGCCCCAATATAAGATGGAAAAGTTAAACCAATTCCCTGAATAAAATTAGATATTATAGATCCTATTCCCATTGCTATAAAGATCCAAGATGCACCTGATATTAATCTTTTATGACATAGTATATCTTGGTTGTCTTCATTAAAATCTCCTAGTGGCATACAGGTATTATCATCATCCTCCTTCATAGGAGTATTAAGCTTATGACGTATAATTAATGTTCTAGCAACCAATCCTCCAATTATACTTCCCATAACCAGTCCAAAAGTCGCAGAAGCAAAGGATACAGTTGTGGCACCTGCAATTCCCATTTCTTCTAGAATAGGTCCAAATGACCCCGCTGTACCATGTCCCCCTATCATAGGAATAGAGCCTGTACAAATTCCTAATAAGGGTTCTAAATTAAACAAGGTTGCTAAAACAACTCCAACTGTATTTTGTAGAATTACTAAAAGTACTGATATAATTAAGAATGTTACTACTTTTATACCACCTTTTTTTAATATTCTAATACTAGCCGTAAATCCAACGCTAGTGAAAAATGCAGTCATAAAAATATTTTGTAGAGTTGTATCTAAATTAATAGTTATAAATCCTGTCAGTCTAAATATAAGCATAAGTATTGCAAAAATAAGACCTCCTACAACTGGTGCTGGTATGCAATACTTTTCTAATATAGATATTTTTTCTTTTAAATATTTTCCAAAATAAAAAACCATAGAAGCTAATGCCATTGTTTGAAATATGTCTAATGTCAATTCCATAAATTTATCTTTCCTCTCATCATATGTGTATCTTAGTACGTAAGTATTAAATTTTTAAATCATTGAGTTATCTCCATATTATGAAACACCTTCTTCATATCGTAATGTCCATAATACCAAAAATACTCGTTTATACTTGCACTATCATCCAAATGTAAAATGTTATCAATAATAACTTGTTCCTTCCCCTCCCTATTTCCCTTAATTAAAGAAAATTTATTTTCTTTATCTTTTCTTATAAATACAAATTCACTATCATCATTAATATAATTAGGATAAAAATCCCATCCTACAGATGAGTTAGTCAATTTAGTAATTTCATTATTTTCTAAGTTTACTTCATATATATGTTGATTGTTGGAATTTTCCCATTGCTGAAGATTTTCACTATAAGTTGAGGCTGAATATACTATCTTTCTACCATCACTAGAATAACTTGGAGTCATAGCTACTTCTCCATCCTTAGTGATTTTTTTAAAACTTTCATCTTCTAAATTTAAGATTCCTAAAGTTTTATCTACATTCATAAACCTATATGCACCATTTATAATAGCCACTAAGTTATCATCTATTGGTGATGCAGACATCATATCCTCATAAGTTAAAACTATAATCTCTTCATTAAGTACTTCTCTACACTTGTTACTTTCATCATTATAAACTCCTATAGGCACTCCATCTGCTGTCATTGATGCAGAATTAGGTCTACACCATACAATTAAATTAACTCCATTAATAGAGATGGTAGCCATCTTTGGATCCAACCCTAAATCATGATTTTGGGAACTTATAGGTATATATGGTATCACTACTTTTTCTTTTTTAGTTGCTAAATCTAACTTAACTATTCCTAGAGGAAAAGGATAATTATCCGAATTACCTTTTTTCATAATATTCTTTGTTGCAAATAAAGAGTTATCTTTTCCTAATAAAATTTGTGTATAAAACTCTTTCCCTCCAGTGAAAATTTCTTTAGTTTTATCTTTAACTCCAAATATATATACTCCACCTGTGGACTTAGAATAAATTAAATTTCCATCTTTATCCCATTGATATGCAGTAATACTATCATCTACATTAGTAGTATTTTCTACTTTTTTATAAAAATCTATTTTTGTTACATACAAGTTATTCTTAATATCCCTATAGGCTACATAACCATTTCCACTTATATTTGGCTCTCTATAAGCCCCTTTGTTAAGCATTATTTTCTCTGAAGGGTTATTTATATTCACTGCCCAAATACCATCATCTTTTATAACTACTGCTACCTCAATTTTATTATCTTCTTTTCTATGTGTTAAAGCATAACTTCTATCCTTAGCAAAAGCTATATCATATAATATAAAATTGAAAATAAGTAATACAAAAATAACTCTAAGTAAGTTTTTCATGGATGAACTCCCCTTTTAAATTTCGTACTCTTATTATTATTTTTATTATAAAAATATATACATGTTTTAAAAAGTAAAATCACAGTACTAAAGAGAGTCTTTAAAAGTTCACTGAGCTATATAGGATTATTGCCAGTTATATTTTCATTTCACCTACAGCAATTTTAGGGTTTTTATATTTCTTTTTATTAATTGTATATTTTCCATATTGGATGGCTTCCTTAGGACAATAACTTATACATGCTAAACATTGACAGCAGTTATCTCCCCATTTAGGAACTTTATCAACTTTAATGCATTTAGTATTGCATACCTGTTCACAAAGCTTACATCCTATACAATCATCTGTAACATAAAACTTTTTAGTATTTATAGCTAACTTATTGAATATAGGATTAGCTATAGCTGTCATAACCTTAGGCATTGGTCCTGTTTCAACTTTAAATACATCCCTAACTTTATCACCTATAAGATTATTTACTTCTCCAATGGTCTCCAAAGCCTTAGACATCTTACTATTCACAATATCATCTTCATCTGCTCTTCCAAGGATAATATAATTATTAGGCATAACAATTGAAAATCCACTATTTAACTTTAAACCCTTAGCACCTAGCTTTTTCTCTAGTATTTTCATGTTATTTCCTATGTTCTCACCACAGGTTACTACTGCTGTTAAATAATTGTTCTTATAGTTATTTAATTCACCACTTTACAAGAAAATTA
>NZ_DJBA01000051.1:0-3360 GCF_002435615.1 Clostridium sp. UBA5988
ACACAGTTAGTAAGATACTACCCATTTTTATAATACTTTTTACAATAATTTAATCTGCATTAAAGCTTTTCCAAAAGTCACATGAACTATTAAAAAACAATTAAAAGTTTATAATACATTTTACAATTCAAACACAGCATGTAAATATACAGTTGGTATTTTGAATGAAAAAAGGCTGAATTCCTTTATAGAATCAGCCTTGTATGATGTTTTAAATAATATTTTAGTTTAAAAACATTTAGATGTTTACGTTACTATATTATTATTAAAGTTTAATTACATACGTCTAACGTTAGTAGCCATAAGACCTTTTTGCCCTTGTTCTACTTTAAACGAAACTTTATCATTTTCTCTAATATCATCAATTAAATTTGATGTATGAACGAAAATTTCATTTCCTGTTTCTTTAATTGTAATGAAACCAAAACCTTTTGTATCGTTAAAAAACTTAACTGTACCTTCTTGCATAATATTTTTTTTAAAAAAGAGAATAATAAAAAATTTCTATAATTATACATAAAGGAACTATTTCTATTCTAAAAAAAGAAATAGTTTATTATTCTCAATAAATTAATCAACTTAACGCGTGATAATTAACGTGAAATACTTGAGATTAAAAATCAATTTGAAATTGAATATATTGAAAAGTATAAAGTAAAAGTAAAAAAATACACTATTTTAAGAAGTAAAAGGCTTGCTGCCAAAAAAATAAAAAAATGGTATGTCTAAAAAATTTAGTTTGTAACTAATTAATATCTTATCTCTGATATCGATACAAATGTAAAGTAAATAGTTGGATAAATAACAATTTGACAAAAAAAAAATAAAATAAAAGTC
The DNA here is from genome assembly GCF_002435615.1 of Clostridium sp. UBA5988. NCBI lineage: Bacteria > Bacillati > Bacillota > Clostridia > Eubacteriales > Clostridiaceae > Clostridium > Clostridium sp. UBA5988. The sequence continues at coordinate 838 of NZ_DJBA01000051.1, forward strand.
TGTTACTGCTTTACATTTTTTTGTTAGACTAATTTTATAGGAAAAATCCATTCGAATACATTTATATGATATGAATTAGCTAAGGATGTTAGTTGATAATGGCTTGAAACTTTACCGAGAATAATAGATTGACTGACTTGATATACTTCAGAACATATTTCATTTTATAGATTTTTAGGAATAATAAATTAATATGATTATAATTTATGAAATCAAAAATTATTCAATTCGATGTTGAAAATTTATTATTACTCTTATTATTTATGAAGATAATTATGTAAATAATTATAACAACTAAAAAAGCTGTAGAAATTATATGAAATGTGTTCCTATTTTAAATCGGTGCTTTTAATATACCCACTAATTATTTGTATAAAATATATCATAGTTAATTGTAAAAAATAATTTATAATAATCCTGATTTTAAATTGTATCATATAAAATAATCTTTCATTTCTAATGATGGCTTTATAGATTATCACTATATTTGAGAATATTTTATTTACATATAAGAAAATTCAAGAACTCTTATTTTTCAATTTTTTTTTCAAAGATTATTCAGTATTTTTTCTAGTCTTTCTAGACTTCTATTCAATTACCACTTTGATTTTAATGTCCAAATTTAGATGTCTAAAACTATTGAAGTTTAGTTAGATTCATCATTTTTAAATGAAAGTTTCTTATACTCTATGTATATAATATAGAACAGGACACTCATTTTTAATTCCTAATTACTACAAAAAACACTATTATCTTCTATGAAGAAAAAAATATATCTATTAGTATGGACTATCCTTATTCCAATATTTGGATGGTTAACTTATTTTGGACACAACTATTTTTCTGGAGCATTTTATTCTTTTATTTTATCTTTCTTGCTCATAGGAAGTGTACTTGCAGCTGTACAGCATTCAGAAGTCATTGCTTATAGGGTAGGAGAGCCATTTGGTACACTTCTCTTAGCATTTGCTATTACTATAATTGAAGTCGCTTTGATTATTTCAATTATGTTAGGAGCAAAAGGATTAGAAACTATTACGCTTGCTAGAGATACAGTTTATGCAGCTGTAATGATTATTATTACTGGAATTATAGGAGGATGTATCATTATAGGCTCTATAAAATTTAAAGTACAGAATTTTACGCTTCAGGGTGTAAGTACAGCATTAATTACTCTTACTTCTATTATTATTTTTGTTCTTATTCTACCCAATTATACGATTAGTCATAATGGAGGTGAATATACATCTATGCAATTAGTTTTTGTATCTATTATTAGTTTAGGCTTATACTTTGGTTTTACAATGATGCAGACTATTCGTCATCGTAGTTATTTTATATCTCCAGAGAATAAATTATCTAAAAATAATGCGTTACATAAACTTCCAATAAAACCATCACGCAAGGAAATGTACATAAGTATTTTATTTTTGATATTGTGTCTTGGTATTGTTGTGTTATTGGCAAAGTTACTGTCAAAAGATGTAGAACATATTGTAAAATGGGCAGGTGCTCCAAAATCTCTAGTAGGAGTAATAATAGCAGGAATTGTACTTCTTCCGGAATGTTTAGCAGCTTTTCGAGCAGCAAGAAATAATCAAATTCAAACATCTTTAAATTTGGCTTTTGGTTCTGCCTTAGCAAGCATTGGGCTTAGCATTCCTGTAATTGCAATAACATCTGTAGTTACAGGGATAAGAATGAGTTTAGGTATTGATACTAAATCAACTATTTTACTAGGATTGTCATTATTTATTATTACTATTTCTTTAGCAACAGGGAAAACTAATATTATGCAGGGATTTGTATTAATATCAATTTTTTTAATTTATTTATTCACTATAATAATACCTTAGAAATCATATTATTTATTAGTTTTTTCTGATGGTAAACAATTATTAGCTAGATGTTTTATGTTAAAATTTCTTAAATATATAGAAGAAGATTGGAAATGTTAATGAGTGATTTTTTATATAAAAGATAATTTTTCTTAAGTTCATTACTATATGGACACACCCAATTGATAATTTGGGGTTATTTTTAAATCAACTCTTAATTATATTTGAAAAAAGGTTCAACTGTAATACAGTCAAACCCATTTGAAATATCATAATATAAAATTCTGAATAGCTTTTAAGCGTAATTTTTTACATTTTGAATATAATTTCTCACATCGTTTATAAAATTTTTAGATAAAAAAGAACCTTCTATACATTCTTTTTTATTTTTCTCATTAAGCAATAGAATTTCTTTTAATTCATGATTCAAATTAAAAACCGCTTCTATTGCTAATAAGTTAAGTTCTACAGTATAATTAGCATCATCTATTTGAGTTTTATTTATAGCTTTACTTAAAGCAAATTGAGATTTTTGATATTCATTAATATAATATATTAAATTATCCAATTCATCATTAATTCTTCCAGTTGTCATACTTATTTTTTTAAAAGGTACACAATAATAATTAAACTCTCTACTTTATGTGTAATTATAACATAGAAATTGTAATCTTCCCTAAAAACC
>NZ_DJBA01000010.1:0-9099 GCF_002435615.1 Clostridium sp. UBA5988
CATTATCATAAATCGATCAGAATATAATAATTATATTTTAAATTTTTATTGACAAATTCAACAACTCCTAATAAAATTTACTCAGTGAATTTCATCTAAAGGAAAGGTGTATATAAAAGAATGGAGAATAAAATCAAATTATATGGCTTTAATAATCTTACTAAGACACTAAGTTTTAACATCTATGACATTTGCTATGCAAAGGGTGAAAGAGAACAAAAGGAGTATGTAGATTATATTGATGAGCAATACAATTCAGAAAGATTAACTAAAATATTATGCGATGTTACTGATATTATTGGTGCTCATGTGTTAAACATATCCAAGCAGGACTATGATCCTCAAGGTGCAAGTGTAACCATATTAATTTCTGAGGAACCTTTAGGGGATGGAGTAATAGATGAATCATGTAATAGTGGTAAATATATTTTAAAAACTAAGGAGACTGTTGTTGCACATTTGGATAAGAGTCATGTAACGGTACATACTTATCCTGAATATCATCCAGATAATTCTATAGCAACCTTTCGAGTAGATATAGACGTATCTACTTGTGGACAAATTTCTCCGCTAAATGCATTAGATTATCTAATTAGCAGTTTTGACTCTGATATAATTACCATTGATTACCGTGTTCGAGGATTCACTCGTGACATTAATGGTAAAAAGTGTTTTATAGATACACCAATTAAATCAATTCAAGATTACATTGATGATAAGACTTTGCAAAAGTATGATGCTATGGATATAAACATGTATCAAACAAATATATTTCATACTAAAATGCTTATAAAGGAAATTGATTTACAGAACTACCTATTTAAAAAAGATACTCATGAATTTTTACCAAGAGAAAGACTTAATATAAGTAATGCACTTAGAAAAGAAATGATAGAAATATTTAGTGGTAAGAATGTTTATAATGAATAATATTATATTAACTAGGAGGATGAAAAATGGAGTTATGGTATACTGAGAATCACTCAGAGACTGTTAGGTTTTCAATAAAGGTTGACAAGCAAATATATGCTGGAAAAAGTGATTTTCAAAGAATAGATGTATTTGAGACAAAGGAATTCGGAAGATTTTTCACTTTAGATGGAATAGTTATGATAACAGAAAAGGATGAATTTATTTATCATGATATGATAGTTCATGTTCCTATGGCTACAAATCCTAAGATTGAAAAAGTTTTAGTTATAGGAGCTGGAGATGGTGGAACAATCAGAGAGCTAACAAGATACAATACAATAAAAGAAATAGACATGGTAGAAATCGATAAAAAAGTAGTTGATGTATGTTTAGAGTATTTTCCGATAACATCAAGTAAACTAAAGGATGAAAGAGTAAACTTATACTTTGAAGATGGTATTAAATTTGTTAAAAATAAGAAAAATTACTATGATTTAATAATAGTAGATTCTACTGATCCAATAGGACCTGGAGAGGGCTTATTTACAAAAGAATTCTATAGAGATTGTTACGATGCATTAAATGAAGAAGGAATTTTAGTAAATCAACATGAAAGTCCTTATTATGAAATGTATGCTAGTTCTATGAAGAGAGCTCATAAGCGTATAAAAGAATCCTTCCCAATAGGTAAAGTATATCAAGTGCATATTCCAACTTACTCTTCAGGACATTGGTTATTTGGATTCGCATCTAAAAAGTATGATCCTGTAAAAGATTTAAATGCTGAGGCATGGAACTCTTTAGGGTTAAAGACTAAATATTATAATACAGACTTACATGTGGGATCTTTTGCTCTCCCTAACTATGTTTTAGACATGCTAGATCATGCTTGTGATGAAGAATAATATTGAATCTACATAATAAAGGAAATTGAAGGTATATTTTTCTATATATAAAATTATAAAATATTAATAAAAAACCTTTGACATATTAAAATTAATTTAACATGTTTTAAAGGTTTTTTATTTTTAAATATTTTGAACATATGGTAAAATGTATATTGAGTTTAGGAGGAGTTAATATGAAGTGTAAAATATGTGGAATGAATATTAATGAGAAGAATTACGATTTTAATTCATTTGCTTTTATAAATAAAAATTCTATAAGTAACATAGTATACTGTCCGTTCTGTGGAGTAAGCAGTATTTATTTAAGTGGTGATGATGAGGTTATTGAAGTAGATAGTAAGAAGCTAGATATAAACACATTAAGAATTTTAGACCATGCCGTTAAGCTTGAAATATTTAATGGAGAGTTTTATAAAGAAGCAGCTAAAAAAGCAAAGAGTGAAGAAGTTTCTAAGGCTTTTCAGGCTCTATCGAAAATAGAAATTTTTCATTCAAAGGTTCATATGGGATTAGGAGGTTTTACTAAAATACCTGCTTTGACTAAAATAAACTATGACAAGTATGATAGTGACGAAGCACTTTTGAAATTGGCAAAGGAAAGAGAAGAGCATGCTGTTTACTATTATGAAAGATATAAGAATGAAGTATGCGATGAAAATGTAAAAAGAGTTTTCGAAGCTTTAATTGAAGTGGAAAAGGAACATATAGAGCTTACCTATGAGTATAATTTAATATAAATAAGTTTTATATAGCTTTAACACAAGAAAATTAGTTACTATATGAACGAATTGAGAAATCTATTCATATACATTAGGCTTAAAAAATGTTAAAATAGTATTTTAGGCGCATATAGTATGGGAAAAGTGAATTATAAAGGAGGAGAATATATGAAAGATTATGTTATTATTACAGATTCAACGGTAGATTTACCTCTTAATATTATAGAGAAAATAAATATAGGCATTATACCTATGGCCTTTGATATGGAAAATATAACTTATACACACTATCCTGATGAGAGAGAAATGACAAGCCATGAATTTTATGAGAGACTAAAAAATGGTGATACTTCTGTTACAACACAGATAAATTATTTTACTTATAGAGAGTGCTTTGAAAAGCTGCTGAAGGAAGGAAAGGATATTTTATATATAGCATTTTCTTCAGGACTTAGTGGAACATATAATAACTCTCAATTAGTGATACAAGATCTTAAAGAGGAATATCCTGAAAGAAAAATTATATCAGTTGACTCTCTTTCAGCTTCAGTTGGGGAAGGGCTTCTAGTATATAATGCTGTAATGAAAAAAGAAGAAGGTTTAGCCATTGAGGAATTGGTGAAGTGGATAGAAGAACATAGAAATAATACTTGTCACTGGTTTACAGTTGAAGATTTACATCACTTAAAACGAGGTGGAAGGATTTCTTCAGTGGAAGCAATTATTGGGACAACTTTAAAGATAAAGCCTGTATTGAGTGTTGACTATGAGGGAAAGTTAGTGAATGTGTCTAAAGTAAGAGGAGACAAAAAATCCTTGGAGAAATTACTGGATAAGATGTTAGAAGATGGTGCAAACCTAAAGGAACAAACTATTATCATAGGTCATGCAGATAGCTTAGAAAGAGCTGAATATCTTGCTAATATTATTAGAGAAAAGGAACTCGTAAAAGATATTATTATTAGTACTATAGGTCCTATAATTGGAACTCACACTGGACAAGGAATGATAGGACTAACATTTATGGGAAACAAAAACTTAAAATAAGAACTTATTAAGAATTATTATGGAATATTTATTTATAATATATCAAAAGAAGCCTAGGTTAGTGGTAATTTAACCCAGGCTTCTTTTATATATCTAGGGATTCTAAATGTTCTTTTAATTTTATTCTCCTTGAGATGGATCTAATGCTACCCTCAAGATATCACCAAGAACATTAAAGCTTAATACAATTAATAGTATCATAAGACCTGGAAAAATTGCTAAGTAAGTCTTATCACCAATCCTAGATTGAGCAGTTTGAAGCATACTTCCGAGAGAAGCCATTGGTTGTTGTACTCCTAGACCTAAAAAACTCAATGAAGATTCCATAAGTATAGCATCGGCTATATTTATGCTAGCTGCAACAATTACTGTGGAAATAGCATTAGGTATTATATGTGTTTTTACTATTTTTATATTATTGCTGCCTAACGCTTTAGAACATAGAATATAATCTCTTTCTTTTATAGATAATGTTTCTGAACGGACTATTCTAGCGATACTCATCCATTCAAATATACCTATAATAATTATTATATTAGCTATACTTGGTCTTAAATAGGAATTTACTATTAGTAGTAAAAAGAATAGAGGTATACTCATTAACATGTCTATTATTCTCATTATAATAGCATCAACTTTGCCTCCTAATAGTCCGCTTATAGCACCAACTAGGGTGCCGATGAATATAGATACCATCATAGAGAGTACACCTACTATTAAGGAGATTCGTGCACCATATAAAGCTCTAGTAAAGTAATCTCTTCCGAGTTCATCTGTTCCAAATATGTTTTTTAAATTTGGAGAAATAAATTGATTACTCATATTAATAGTATCGGGATTATAAGGAGTCAAAAATGCAAAAACAGATAAAATAATTATTAATGTTAAGCATATTAAAGCAAATATTCCTAATTTATTTTTTTTAAGCTCTCTTATAAAGTTATCTTTAAATCTAACACTAAACATTTTCATCCCCCCTACGTATTCTAGGATCTACTAGTACATAACTAATATCAGCAAGTAGATTTCCTATAACAACCATTATTGAGGTAACTAAAGTCATAGCCATTATAACTGGATAATCTAAGGCTTTTATTGAGTTAATGCCAAGTCTCCCCATACCAGGCCATCCAAAGATAGTTTCAGTGATAAATGCACCAGAAACTAAAGATGGTAAGCTCATTCCAAGAATTGTTATCATTGGAAGAAGAGCATTTTTCATGATATGTTTAAATAGAATTCTATTCTTACTTGCACCTTTGGAAATTGCGGTAACAATATAATCTTGCTTTAGTTCTGTTATAGTGCAAGAACGTACATATCTTGTAAGAACAGCTATATTAGAAAAACTGAGTACTATAGTAGGTAATATCCCGTGTTTTATAACATCTAATGTTGAAGTTACACCTATAGTTCTCATACCAACACTAGGAAGCCACTTTAATTTTAAAGAAAATATTGAAAGCAATATCATTGCAAACCAAAAGCTAGGTATAGAGATTGCAATATAGTTTAATATATTTGTAAATCTGTCTAAGAATTTATTTCTATGCATTCCTGTATATAATCCTAGGGGAATTGATATTAAAATAGCTAGAAGTAGGGAAGAACCCATAAGTCCAAGGGTAGCAAAAAATCTTGAAGAAATTTCACTATCTACAGCTTGTCTAGAAACTAAGGAGTAACCCAAATCACCACTTAATACATTTTTTAGCCATAAGAAATATCTAGTTAGCATAGGCTTATCCAATCCAAGACTTACTCTTATTAAATCTGCTTGCTCCTTTGACATTTTAGGGGTTATATATCCTTGAGCTGGATCTCCTGGAGCCAGATTCATAAGTAAAAAAGATACAAAGGATATAAATAAAAGCATCGGAATAGCTTGTAAAATTCTCTTTGTAATTGTATTTTTCATAATATTATCCTTTCTATGTAAAAAACTTATGTAAAAATGGCTCAAGTACCCGAAAAGAGTAAATGAGCCATAGAAATATATTTTTATTGTTGAATCATATATATTTTTGATAAATCTTCAAACATATATATAGGTACTAATTTTGCATCTTCAATTCCACCAAATTTAGCATCAACTCCGATTAATGACTTTGAATAATATAATGGGTATACTACAGCATCATCAGCTATGGTCTTTTGAATTTTTTCATATAATTCTTTTCTCTTTGCATCATCTGATTGAGAAGCTCCATCCTTCCACAACTTGTCTAGTTCTTTGTTATTATAACATTGAGCATTAAAGCTACCACTAGACATATAAGCACTAGAATATCCATCTGGATCATTTCCCATTACATATCCATTTATAAGTATATCGTAATCTCTTTCTTGTTCTCCAAGGATTTTTGAGAAGTATACATTGTCATCTATTTGCTGAGCATCTACTTCTATGCCGATAGTAGAAAGTTGTTGTTTAACAACCATGGCAATTTTGCTATCTTTTGGAGTGTATTGAAAATTCAATTTTATATTACCTACACCAGACTTTTCCATAAGCTCTTTTGCTTTTTCTAAGTTTTGATCATATTTTTCTACATCATCAGTATAGAATTTTGTGTTTGGAGTTAAAATAGAGTAAGCTTTTTCAGTGTTTTCTAAATTAGTATAGGATGTTTTTAAAATCTCTTCTTTATTTAGGGCATAGGATATAGCTTGTCTAACTTCTTTTTTACTTAAGTTTTCATTTTTTTCATTAAGTATAATATAGTTTAGCATTCCTTCATCAAAAGAATGAGTTTTAAACCTATCATCTGATGAGAAAGTTTCAAACTTATCTTCAGCTAAGTATGCTGCAGAAACTTCTCCATTTTCAAAAGCAATTTTTGAAGTATTATCATCTGGAATTATTCTATAAACCACACTATCTAAATGAGGTTTTCCTAAATAGTAATCATCAAATCTTTCTAGGGTTACCATTTCACCCTTTTTCCATTCTTTAAATTTAAAAGGACCAGAACCTACTGGAGTATTATTTTTATCTGATTCTGCTAAATTGCTTTCACCTTCAAAGATATGTTTTGGAATTATTTTAAAATCTCCAATTGATATATAGAATGGTGCAAAGGTATTTGGAAGTTTAAATTCAACAGTTAAGTCATCAATTTTATTAGCTTGGACTTCTTTTTTATCAATAACAAAAGTTTGTCTAGCATCAATTCCCTGACTTTCATCTTTAGCTACATTTACACTATAAATAACATCATCTGCTGTTATTTTTGTACCATCATGCCATGTTAAATTATCTTTTAATTTTAATGTATATGTAAGTTTATCTTCAGAAGTTTCCATACTTTCTGCTAAGTAATATCTTACTTCATCTTTATCAACTACATATAGTGGATCAAATAAAGCATTGTTTATTGTATAAGTAACTCTGTTTTGTTGAAAAAAAGGATTTAGGCAACTTGGATCAGTTCTAGCAGAAAATATCATTGTTCCTCCATCCTTTATTTGTTGTTGAGCAGTTTCATTTGTTTTGGACTCAGTATTAGTAGAACTATTTTTTGAACTACATCCAATTAAAGACAAGGATAGTATTAAAGATAGTCCGATACTGAGAAATCTAGTCTTTCTCATTGTAATCCCCCTTATATACTGTGAAATCAATTCATGTTTATGAATGAATTTTGTGATAGTTATAGTTGCGTGAAAATACGCAACAATTCCTTATATAGGATAACATAATAAATATTAGTATATAACTCTTATTATAAATTAAAATAAATAAAATCAGTCTATTAGAAAACGTTATAACTACAAAAACCAACAATTTATTACATAATAAATTAAAAGTTTTGCTATTAGTAACTAGCGAAAATAAGCCATTTAATAATTTCTGGAATTCTTGATATTTCATATTAGTGAATTATATTATAAATGGTTTGTTAAGTATAAATATATTAAAAACAGGAAAATATATTATTAAATTCTATGGAGTAAGGAATATTAAAATTAGGAGGAAAATATGATGAATAATTATGTATTACCAGAAGACAATTTAGGAGAAGAATATAATTTTGAAAATGAAATTATTTATTATGATGAAGGATATGAAGAATGTATACGATGTGGTAATAGGGATTGTTTAGACAATAAAAGATTATGTAGTTACTGTAGTGAAACTTGGGAATAAAATTAAATGTTTTAATGATATAAACATAGTTCTTTGCTTTAGAGGGAGTTTTTCTTCCCCTGAAGATTACTAATAGACTTCTAAGTATCAATTTATTTGATACTTAGAAGTCGTTGTCCTTTAGGGATTATTACAGTAATTTTTAGATGTTATATTTTAATTTTATAATATGCTAGACAAAAATATAATTTATTCATATAGGATTATAATAAATTTCATTATTGGCATTTGACAACAATTTAAAACAGCAGTAATATAAATTTAGTAAATACCAATAATAATGAGGAGATGATTTTATGTCAACATGTGATACATGTCCATCCAATGGTGGATGCAGTAAAGATAAAGGAAATTGTGGAGTTGAGAATAATCCTTTAAACAATGTTAAAAAAATTATTGGAGTTATGAGTGGAAAAGGTGGCGTTGGTAAATCATCCATGGCTACTTTAATAGCAAGACAATTAAAGGAAAAAGGATATAAAGTAGGGATTTTAGATGCAGATATTACAGGGCCAAGTATACCAAGACTTCTTGGAATTACAGGACAAAAAGCTATGGCGGATGGTAAAAATATATATCCTATTGAATCTCAAGAAGGAATAAAGGTTATGTCGTTAAATCTGCTAGTAGAGAATGAAGAAGATCCTGTAATTTGGAGAGGTCCTATGATTGGTGGAATGGTTAAGCAGTTTTGGACAGATGTAATTTGGGGAGAATTAGACTATTTAGTTGTTGATATGCCACCAGGAACAGGAGACGTAGCACTAACTGTAATGCAAGATATTCCGATAAATGGAATAGTAATGGTATCTGTTCCTCAAGATTTTGTATCTATGATAGTTGCAAAGGCAGTTAATATGACTAGAAAATTAAATATAAAAGTTTTAGGTGTTATTGAGAATATGAGTTATATTAAGTGTCCTGATTGCGATAAAAAAATTAAATTATTTAATGGAGAAGATACAGAAAAGTTCTTGAAAAATCTAGATTTAAATCTTTTAGGTGAATTACCTATGATAAGTAGTATAAGCAATTTATCAAAAGGTGAAGAGCATCAAGATGAATTTAAAAACATATTTAATAAAATTGTTGAAAACATAATTAATAATTTATAAGAGCAAGTATAATAGATAATTATTGTAATTTTTTACAAATCAGTGTATCATTATATCAGTTTATTTCAGTTTATAACAGTATAAAAATTTATAATATAAAAACTATCTTAAGTCTTTGATTTGAGATAGTTTTTATATTTTTTGTTTTAAATCTAGGCTCTGTAGTTGATTAAAGTGATAAATCTTGGAGAGAATTTATATGAACATTAATTATGGAGGTTTGAAGATGAGTTCGCCAAATTATCACG